>JALHUR010000313.1 GCA_022867325.1 Candidatus Aminicenantota bacterium
CGACCCGGACCCTTTCGAGTCCGATCCTGTTGACCGGGGAGATATCTCCGCTCCGGCAGTAGCTCGTGTCGAACAGATCGACGACGAGCCGGGGAGGATTGTCCAGGGCGAAAACCTGGGTCGGGGCGGGTCCGCTCAGCCGGGCCTTGACCAGAACCCGGTCCTCGGACTCGGCGATGTCGATTTTATCGAAAAGAATCCGGCCTTCCTTCCGTTCGCGGAGGACCTGCTGAAGGCCGGGATCGACCCAGTAATCGCCCAGCCCTCTCTGGACCTTGATAAGCTCGAGGATGACCGATTTGGGTCCGCTCACGATCCGGAAGGGAACCCGCTCGCTCAGGGCGACCAGGCAACGGACCTGATCGTCGTCGGTCTTCTCCCACCGGATGCTCTTGATGAACGAAGCTTCCTCGGCCGGGATCTGAGGGATCTGAAGGGCGAGGGCCGGCCCCAGGTCGAGGATGATCGTCTGGGGGAGCTCACGGGCATAGTAGACCTTCTGGAGAGGCAGGCTTGCGTCCGTCTCGAAGAGGAGGCGGGCGGAGAGCTTGCCGGATTGGATGGAAACCCTCTGGACGTTGACTCCGGCTGCGCCGGCTTGGGCGGCGAGGCCGGCCAGGGCCAGAAGGCAGAAGGCGCTCAGGACCTGTCGGAAAATGTTCCTTTTCATCTTAACGCTCCTCCGCAGCGATTTCCTTGACGATATCCTTCGGTCTCATCAGCGGGATCCCGCGCTCGTTGACCTTCCGGAAGACGACTTGGGTCTCGGAGATGGAGAGAATATAGCCGTCCGAGAATCGGGTTCCGGTATGGACAAAGAGGGGAAAGCCCTGGGGGCCGCTGAGGATGGCCGTCAGCTTGCCCCGGGCTTTGACGATCCCCTTGAGGAAGAGGTCATCGATGGCCAGCTCGTTGACTTGCCCGGAACCGGCCTTTTCCTTGAATTCCTTGCCGGCCAGGAGGTCTTTAAAAGGATCCCTCCGGCCGGCCGGGTTATAGAGGGCGGGTTTTGTAAGATCCAGCCCCTCGATTGAAGCTTCCTGGGATCCGGAGGCCGAACTCTGGGCTGCAAGCAGACCAGGGACCAGGGCCAGGAAGGCGAAAACCGCCAGACATCGGATAATCCTTCTCATTTTCCACCCCCCGTCTTGGCCGCCGGCTTTTTAGCCGGCTTTTTGGCCCCCTTTTTAGCCGGGGCCGGGGCCGGCAGCTCCTCGTGGAAGAAGTAGGTTTTGGCCGTCCAGGTCGCCGAGATGGTCGCCGCCTCCGTTTGGGTATTCAGGGCCCGGATGGTGAAATTCTCGACGGTGAACAGGCGCGAAAACCGGCTGAGGCGATCGAAGAAGGTCCCCAAGTTATGGTAAGTTCCTGTGGTCTCGATCGGGATCAGCCACTCCGAGTGGAACTCCTTGACGACCTCGGGCTTGGGCGTGAACTTGACGATATTGAGGCGGGAGTCGTAGGCCAGCTGTTGGATCTTCTTGAGGATGTCCCCGGATTCCTTCTGGTCGGGGATGATCTGCTGGAGGTCTTTGAGGCGTTGGTTGAGGTCCACCAGCTCACTCTCGATCCTATCGAGCTGCTGCTTCTTGGCGCGGAGCGTTTTGACTTCATCATCGATCTTGGCGCGCTCCGCATGGATTTTGTCGAACTCGGCCGTCTTGGGCTTGTAATAGAAAAGGAAGAAGAGCCCGAAGATGATGGCGGCCAGGATGAGATTTCCGTACCAAGGCCAATTTTTCATTTCTTACCCCCTTTGGCGGCGGGTTTCCGGGCCGTCGGCGGCGCGGCCGTCCCGGCCTGAGGCGTCTCCGACGGAGGGGCGGTCTTTTCCGGCTGGGCTGACACGTTGGCTGTCAGGAGGAACTCATGGAACAGGTTGTTCTTGACCGTTCTCTGGGCTGAGGACTTGATGTCGACCCTGGCCAGGAAGGGGCTGTTCTCGAGGGCGATGATGTAATCGGCGATCAAGTTGTTGGACAGGGCTTTTCCTTTGATTGAAACGGTCCCTCTGTCGAAGGATGCCTCGGTCAGCCAGACCCACTCGGGGAGGGTCTTGCTGATCTCGTCCATGATATGGACGACGACCGCCTGCTGGGACTGGAGATCGGTGATGAGGCCGATCTTCTTCTCGAGGTTCGCCTTCTGGGTCTCGATCTCGGAGAGCTTGGCGAGGACGTACTGGAGCTTATTCTTCTCCTGTTTGGCCAAGTTGAGGAGGTTCTGCTCTAGGTCGAGGGCCCGTTTCTGGATGGTGAAGAGGGCGGCGATTCCGACAAAGGCCAGCAGGAGTATCAGGTTTCCCAAAGGAACCTTCTTTTTCTCCTTGGGAGCCTCCTGGGCGGGCAGGGCCGAGACATCCTTCCATTCCTTTTTTTCCGGTTTAAGAAGGTTGATTCGGATCATGGTTGGTTATTCCGCCTTTCGGATGGCCAGCCCCACGGCGACCCCAAACAGGGAGGCCATCTCCCTGGCCAGGACGGGATCCAACTTTTTCTCGTCATAGGGGATGTTCCGGAAAGAGTTGAAAATTTCCGTCTTGATGCCGAAGCGCTGCTCGAAGGACGGGCCGATTGTCTTGAGGTTGGCCAGGCCCCCGCTCAGGAAGATCTGCTCGATCTTCCGTTCCCGTTTCTCGGTCGCCTCGTAGAAGGAAAAGGTCTTCTCGATCTCGTCGAGGAGATCCTTGATATTCATGGCCAGGACGGCGTCGAGCTGCTCGGATTCGATGGCCTTGACGGGGAGGCCCTTCAGAAGCTTCTCGGCGTCGTCGAAGCTGATATTGAGCTCTTTCCGCATGTTTTCGGTGAAAAACAGGCCCCCCAGCGACAGATCCCGGAACAGCTGGGGTGTCCCCCGCTCGAGTATGGCGACGTTGATGATGTTGGCCCCCAGGTTGATGAGGGCGATCGTCTTGCCGGCGAAGCTGTCGGGGTAGTTGATCTCGAGGGCGTTCTGAAGGGCGAACACGTCGACCTCGATCGCGATCAAGTTCTTGCGGGCCTGGTGGATGACGTTGCTGTAATTGGCGATCTTGTCCTTCTTGGCGGCGACCAGCAGGATGTCCAGGTTGCGCTCGCGCGATTCCCCGGCCGGCTTAAGAATGACGTAATCGACGTTTGTCTCCTCGTAGGGATAGGGGATGTTGTGCTTGGCCTCCCAGACAATGGACTCGGCCAGCTCCTCCTTTTCCATCGCCGGAAGGGAGATCTTCTTGATAATGACGGAATTCCCCGAGACCGAGATGACGACGTTCTTGGTCCCGATCTTGTTTTCCTCGAAGATCTGGCGGATCGTCTCGACGACGGCCGTCGAGTCGATGATGGTCCCTTCGACGATAGCGTCGTGGGGAAGGAGGGCGTAGCCGAGCTTGACTAGACGGTAGCTCTCTTGGCCCCCGCGCCGGCGGGCGATCATCTCAACCGCCTTGACCGCATGGGAGCCGATGTCCAGCCCCACACAGCTCTTTTCGCGTCCGAGTCCGAACATGTTGGACCTGCCTTTAGACGTATTTCTTCAAACCTTTCGGTTTTCTGGAGATGTCCGTCAAACGCCGTTCGACGACGGCGGGGACCAGACCCTGGATGCAGCCCCCCAGCGTGAAGACCTCTTTGACCAGGCTCGAGCTGAGGAAGGTGAAATGAAGGCTGGGCATCATGAACAGGGTTTCGATGGTCGAATCCAGGGTCCGGTTCATGAGGGCCATCTGGAGCTCGAACTCGAAGTCCGAGACGGCCCGCAGGCCGCGGATGACTGTCGAGCTCCTGTTCCGGCGGACAAAATCTGCCAGCAGTCCGCGGAAAGCTTTGACTTCGATGTTGTCCTGGCGGCGGAACACTTCGCGGATCATCCGGACCCGATCCTGGGTCGAGAACAGGGTCTTCTTCTTGGGATTCTCGAGGACGGCCACAATGATTTTGTCGAATATCTTCAACCCTCTTTGAATAATATCGACATGTCCGTTGGTCATGGGGTCGAACGATCCGGGATAGACCGCCTTTTTCTCCATGTCCGGAATCACTCCTGAGGCTCGGCCCCGGTATTCGGGAACCTGTCGGGTCTAACAAAAATTGTCAGTTCAGTCAGTGGCATGACCTGTCTCCACCTGAAAGACGGTCGGTTCGTCAAATCTGTCTCTCCTCGGGGCAAGCCCATTCCAGATCCCTGATTAGCCGAGCGACTCCACTATAATCCAGGGGGGTATAGGGAGGTCAATCACCCCCCAGGGGGATTTCGTGGATGAATTTGATTTTTTTTTTATCACCTCTAAAGGTTAGAGGGTATAATCGTGCTTTTCCGGTACTTGACAGGGGAGAAATCCGGCGCCATTTATATAGTAGTAATTTGGAAACGAATATGAAACCTCGTAAGGCGCGGTTGGCGGGGTGGGGCGGCGTCTTGCTCGTCTCTTTTTTAGGGCTCTGCCCGGCCGCGGCCGAACTGCCGGGGGAGGGATCTGCTCTCCGGAATGCCGATGATGAAGCTCTCTACCTCCGCCTCAGGGAGAGGATGGTCAGCGAACAGCTTGCAGCCAGGGATATCACGGATCGGCGCGTATTGGAAGCCATGGGGAGTATCCCCAGGCACCTTTTTGTCCCGCCGAACCTCAGGGGACAATCATACGAGGACTATCCCCTGCCGATCGGCAATGGCCAGACAATCTCCCAGCCCTACATCGTCGCCCTGATGACCCAGTGGGCCTCCCTCAAAGGGGTGGAGAGGGTCCTCGAAGTCGGGACCGGTTCGGGCTACCAGGCGGCCGTTCTGTCCCGGCTCGTAGACCGGGTTTTTTCGGTCGAGATCGATAAAGATCTGTCCCTTCAGGCGTCCCGCAGGCTCAAGGAATTGGGCTTTCTCAATATTGAAGTGAAGTGGGGGGACGGATATCAGGGTTGGGAAGAAAAGGGGCCGTTCGACGCCGTTCTTGTCACCTGCGCAGCCCGCCACTTGCCTCCCGCGTTGTTCCGCCAACTCAAGGAGGGGGGGAGGATTGTCATCCCTCTCGAAAAGGCCAATTTCATCCAGACGCTCACCCTTATCGAGAAATCCGGGGGAAAACCCCGTATCAAGCTCATTCTCGAGGTCCGCTTCGTCCCCATGACGGGCGAGATCGATAAAAACAAGATTTCTTAGCGGAATTCCGGGCCGGTTGCATTTCCTCCCCTGATGTGCTAATGTCCCTATCAGGGAAGGATGATCAAATTCGGGACCTCCGGATGGCGCGCCATCATGGGGGAGGAATTCACCTTCCATAACGTTCGTATCGTCGTTCAGGCCATCGCCGATTACCTCAAGAAAGCCTTCGCGGACAGCCCCATCTCCGTTGTTGTCAACTATGACACTCGGTTTCTTTCCGAGAGATACGCCTCCGAAGCTGCCCGGATTCTATCCTTGAACCGGATACATGTTTATTTGGCCGACCGGGACGCTCCCTCCCAGGCCCAGTCTTACCAGATTCTTCGCCGGAAAGCTCAAGGAGGGATCAATTTTACCGCCTCCTTCAACCCCCCCGAGTACAACGGGCTCAAGTTCAATGTCGAAACGGGCGCTCCGGCCCTCCCCGGAGTGACGGGTTTAATCGAGAAGGCGGCCCGGGTGCTTCAGGACCGAGATGCGCCTCCGGCCGTCTATCCCCAGGAGGAATTCATCGAAAAGATCGACCTCCAGGCCGATTACCTGGCTTTTATCCAGGAAAAAATCGATTTCGAGGTCATCCGCAAGTCCCGGCTCAAGATCGGCGTCGACCTCCTCTACGGCACAAGCCGGGAATATTTAGACGGAATCCTGGAGAACAACGGGATTCCGATCGAAGAGATCCACGGCTACGTCGATCCCTATTTCGGAGGCGTCATTCCCTCCTGTACCGAAGAGAACCTCAGGGAGCTCCGGACGCTCCTCAAGGCCAAAAAGTGCCAGCTCGGGATCGCTACCGACGCGGACGGCGACCGGTTCGGCATCCTGGACCATAAAGGGAACCTCGTCGAGCACAATATCATCATCTCTCTGCTCCTCGATTACCTGGTGCGCGTCAAGGGGCTGAGGGGCGGTCTGGCCCGGTCCGTGGCCACGACGCACCTCGTCGATAGGATCGCGCGGGCCTATGATTTGCCCCTTTTCAAGACTCCGGTCGGATTTAAGTATCTGGCCGATCTATTCCTCCGACAGGAAATCATCTTCGGCGGCGAGGAAAGCGCCTGTATGGCCATCAAGGGGCATCTTCCCGAAAAAGACGGGATTTTCGCCGGCCTCCTCGTCGCCGAAATGGTCGCGGCCTCGGGGAAAAGCCTGGTCGGGCTCCAGGAGGACCTCTTTGCCAGGTACGGCCGGCGAGAGGGAGGGCAGAAGAACATCAGCCTGACCCCGGAGCGGGGGCGCAGACTCCGGAAGCTCATCAAAAACCCGCCCGCCCGGCTCGACGGCCGCCTCGTCATGGGCGTCGAAACGCTCGACGGCCTCAAGCTTGATTTCGACAACGACGACTGGCTTCTTCTCCGCTTTTCGGGCACGGAACCTCTCGTCCGCTGTTACGCCGAGGCGGATTCCCGCAAGGAAATGGAGAGGCTGATGAAGCTTGGCTTGGAGAAGCTGGCATGAACCAGAGAGGGCGGAGGGGCCGCGTCGGCTGGCGGAAGAAGCTCGTCCTCGGCGCCGGCGTCTTTCTCTTCCTGACCCTTCTCATCACCTCGATCTTCGGGCGCAAGGGACTCCTGGAGATGAACCGGGCCAAGAAGGACTACCAGGCTAAAATAGGACAGATCCGGGAGCTGGAGAAGGACAAGGAACGCCTTGTGCGCGAAATCCAGGAACTCGAACGCAATCCCAAAGCCGTCGAACCCGAGGCCCGGGAACGCATTCTACTCGTTAAGCCCGACGAAAAAGTCATCATTAAAAAGGTCGAAGCTCAATCCCCTTTGCGGGATTCCACGGACATTAGTCCTTGGAGCAATGGCGAATTCCCCGCTCCGGGGACAGGCAGCAGCCTTGCAGTACTCAGGGCTTCCATGAGTGCTGTTTCGCAGTACTTCATGGAGCCGTATTAACGGCTCCATGGGTGCAGCGGTTTCGCAGTGCCCATGAACCGGAAACGGTTCGTGTGCGCGCTCCACCGCCTGCGAAGAAGAGATCCCACTGACATAACTCGCTGGAGCTTCAATAGCCCTCACGCCCCTCTTCCCCTTTAATCTTATTTTAAAGATATCGTTTATTCGAGGGACAGAGCGGTCGGCATTAAAGCCCAGATCCGTTCATTTTCGAGAAGCCGGAAGAGTTCGATTCCTTTCCGGAGCTTGGGGTCGATGGGCAAACGGATCTCGGATTCGGGCCGCCCCAGGAAGGCGCTCCAGAACGAGCGTTTTTTGGGCCAGACGTTCAGCCGGACCTCCCGGTCGGGGGAAATTCCGGCCAATTCCTTGGCCAGCCGGAGGGCGACCTGGATTCCCCCGATCTCGTCGACGAGCTTTCGTTCTTGGGCCTGGCGTCCCGTCCAGACTCGGCCGCGGCCCAGGCCGTTAACCTCGTCCTTGGTCATCCCCCGGCCTTCGGCCGCCTTGGCCAGGAACCGGTCGTAGATCCAGAGGATTTGTTTCTTGAGGAGGGCGCGTTCCTCGGCGGTCAGCCCGCGGAAGGACGTGAATATATCGGCTTTCTTGCCGAAGGCGAGTTTCTCGCTCGTAACTCCGAGCTTTTCATAGAGGCCGGACATGTCGAATTTGCCGCTCAGGACGCCGATGGAGCCGGTCAAAGTTTGGGGCTGGGCGACGATCTTCTGGGCGGCCATGGCGATCCAGTATCCTCCCGAACCGGCGACATCCGACATCGAGACGACGAAGGGCTTGAGCTTGCGGGTCAGGACGACCTCGCGCCAGATGACGTCCGAGGCGACGACCGCGCCCCCGGGGCTGTCGATCCGCATAACATCGGCTGCGATCGATGCGTCCTCGCGGGCCGCTTTGATCCAGCGGGCGAGTGTCGTCGATCCGATCATCTGGGGCAGGCTTTCCCCGGGCAGGATGGGCCCGACCGCATAGATAAGGGCGATCCTCTTCCCCGGGACGAGATTGGCCGGCGTCACTCCGACGCGGTTGTAGTCTTCGAGGCCAATTCTGTGATCGCTCCGGCTTTCCTTGCGGAGCCTTTCCAGGAGCTCGTCCTCGTAGAGGACCTGGTCGACCAGGCCGGCCGCGAGGGCCTGTTCTCCCTGGAAAAAGCCCTTGTCGATGAGGCCGCGGACATCGTCCTCGGTCTTGTTCCGAGCCCTGGCGACGGACCGGACATATTCATCGAAGATGTCCCCGAACAGGGACTCCAGCATCTCCTTATGGGCCGGCGTGAAGCCTTCTTCGGTGAACTGGTTGTAGGCCGTCTTGTATTCCTCGATATGCTCGAATTCGGCCCGGATTCCGAGTTTGGCCAGGCTTTTCTTCATGAAGGGGGCGTAGCCGCCGATGCCGTTGATCCCCAGCATCCCCAGCGGATGGAGGACGATCTCGTCGCAGGCGGTCGCTAAATAATATTCCTTGTCGAAATCCATCCCATCCTCGATGTAGGCGTAGGCCTTTTTCCCCGACTTCCTGAAATCGAGGACGGCGTCGCGAATCTCGCTGACCTTGGCCCAGTCGCAGACGAGGACGTTCAGCCGGAGAAGGAGACAGCCGATGCGGCCGTCCGTTTTAGCCTTGCGGATGTTCGTCCAGATATCGTGGAGCGAGGCGGGCCGGATGCCCAGGAACAGGCTGCTGAAGAAATCGGGGGAGGAGACCTCCAGGATCTGGCCGGACAGGTTGATCTCGAGGTAGGAATCGCTCTTGACCGTGACCGGACGCTTGACCTCCCAGACGAAGAAAGAGACGGCGGCGGCGATGATCAACGCCAGAAAGACGAGAACGATGATCAGGATGTAAGTGCCTCGCTTCATGGGCCCTCCTCTATTATCTACGGCCCGGCCGGCTGCGAGTTCAGGAAACACTATAGCAAAATCCGGGCTTTCAGGGAACGGCCGGCGCCGCTTCCGATAAACCCGCTTTCACAAAAACCGTATTATGTCTATAATCGTGGTCCGGAGCGATCGCGAGCGAGGTGACAAGCATGAATGCGTTGGAGATCGAAAACGTTTCCAAGCGGTTCGGCGATTTTTGCGCCGTCCGCAACCTGTCCTTCCGGATCCCGCGCGGGACCATCTACGGACTTCTCGGGCCGAACGGAGCGGGGAAGACGACGACCATCCGGATGGTCATGAACATCCTCATCCCCGACGACGGGGGGATCAAGGTCCTCGACCGCCGGATGGACGAGGCCATGAAGGCCCATGTCGGGTACCTTCCCGAGGACCGGGGCCTCTACCCCAAGATGAAGGTCGGGGAGATGATGCTGTTCCTGGCCGAGATCAAGGGGATGACCAAGGTAAAAGCCAAACCGGCCATCGACCGCTGGCTGGAGCGGCTCGATCTCGGCGAGTGGCGGGGCAAGAAAGTCGAAGCCCTCTCGAAGGGGATGCAGCAAAAGATCCAGTTCATCGTTACGGTCCTCCACGAGCAGGACCTGATCATCCTCGACGAGCCGTTCGCGGGCCTGGACCCCCTCAACGTCAAGCTGATCAAGGACATCATGCTCGAGTTCAAGGACAAGGGCAAGACGATCATTTTCTCGACCCACCGCATGGAACAGGTCGAGATGATCTGCGACAACATCTGCCTCCTCAACAAGGCCCGGATGGTCCTCGAGGGGAGCCTCCAGGAGATCAAGAAGAGATACGGCAAGAACACCGTCGTCCTCGATTATGAAGGGGACGGCGGCTTCGTCAAGGACCTGCCCGAGGTCGTCAAAGTCGACGACTACGGGCGGTCGATGGAAATCAAGCTCCGGGACAAGGCCGATCCCCAGTCCCTGCTCCGGAGCCTGGTCGGGCGGGTCCGGGTCCACCGCTTCGAGATCCAGGAGCCCTCCCTGAACGCCATCTTCATCGACAACGTCGGAGTCGACCATGAGAAAGATACTAGCGGTCATTAAGCGGGAATACCTCCAGATCGTCCGGACCAAGGGGTTCATCATCGGGACCGTCCTGGGCCCGGTCGCCATGGCCGCCCTGATTTTCATCCCGATGCTGATCGCGATGGCCTCGGGCGGCGAGAAGAAGACGGTCGGCGTCATCGACACGACCGGCGAGATCTTCGCCGACCTCGACCAGAAGCTCGACTACAAGATGAGCGACGGAAGCCGCCGCTACACTCTGAGCCAAGTCGCTCCGGGCTCGGACATCGCCGCCCAGCGGAACGGCCTCAGCCGGAAGGTCCTGGCCAAAAAGCTCTCCGCCTATATTTTCATCCCGGCCGACATCCTGACCGGCGGCGCGGCCGAGTACGCCGCCCTCAATGTTTCCGACTTCGACGAGGTCAAGCGGCTCAACGAGGCCCTGAACGCGGTCGTCATCGAGAAGCGCCTCAAGAAGGAAGGGCTCGATCCGGCCAAAGTCGCCCAGTACACCCGGCGCGTCGGGCTCAAGACGATCAAAGTCACCGAGCGGGGCGAACAAGAGGACGTCGGCGGAACGTTCGTCATCGCCTATGTCCTCGTCCTCATCCTCTACATGACCCTCTTCTTTTACGGCTCGATCATCATGCGCGGCGTGATCGAGGAGAAGAGCAGCCGGGTCGTCGAGGTCGTCCTGAGCTCCCTCCGGCCGTTCGAGCTCATGGCCGGCAAGATCCTGGGCATCGCCGCCGTCGGGCTCACCCAGTACGCCATCTGGGCCCTCTTCGGCATGGCGGCCAGCCGCTACGGAGGAATGCTCGCGGCCGGGGCCGTGCCCGGGGCGTCCGGTTTCAAGATGGCGACCATCCCCCCCTATATCTTCGTCTACTTCGTCGTCTTCTTCATCCTCGGCTATTTCCTCTACAGCGTCCTGTTCGCCACCATCGGTTCCATGGTCAATTCCGAGAAGGAAGCCCAGCAGCTCCTGTTCCCGATCTCGATGCTCCTGGTCGTCCCCATGCTCATGATGATGTTGGTCCTCAAGAGCCCCAGCGGCTCGACTTCGGTCGTCCTGTCCCTGATCCCCTTCTTCGCGCCCATCCTGATGCTCATGAGGATTTGCGTCCTCCTGCCGCCTTTCTCCCAGATCGCGGCCTCGATCGGCATCCTGATCCTGACCATCATCCTCCTGATCTGGGTCGCCGCCAAGATCTACCGGGTCGGGATCCTCATGTACGGGAAGCGGCCCAACATCGGCGAGATCGTCAAGTGGATCCGGTACAAATAAGCCCTTGATTTACCGGAATCCTTATGACAAAATAAATTGACCCGTTCGCCGACGCTACCCCGCCCGAAAGGCGGGGACGAGAAGCGACACTTTTGTACTCAGCCCCTTGAGAGGGTATGGGGCTGAGTGGGCTCAGGGTTAACCCCGAACAAGCCCGGGCTTCCAGTACTCATAAGCCGGGAACGGCTTATGGGTGCCGGCATTCATGCCGGGGAGCAGCCTTGCAGCACTCAGGGCTTCCAGTGTCGAGGGGTTGACTTTCGGCCGCGACCGGAAGGTCAAGGAGGTTTCGTCTGATGTCTTTCAAGAAGCTTTATGTGGGCAACCTCAACTACACAACGAACGACGAGAGGTTGAAGGAACTGTTCTCCCCGTTCGGAGAGGTGATCTCGATCAACATTCTCCAGGGACGGGGATTCGGGTTTGTTGAGATGAACACCCCCGAGGCGGCCCAGGAGGCCTTGGGCAAGCTCAACAACTCCGAGTTCGACGGCCGCAGGCTTATCGTCAATGAAGCCAAGCCCAGGGCCGAAAAGAGAGGCGAAGGACGCTTTGGCGGAGGGGACAGACCCTTCCGCAAATACTGAATAGATCAACCGGTTTTCTTCTTATCCTAACTTCCCGGGCGCGGGGCGGACGGCGCAGCGGGGTGGATTTCCGCCTTTTCTCGGGGGGGAGCGAGCCCGCCGACCGCCTGAATCCGGGGTTTCCGACCGGGGGTGAACCTTTTTCCGGGCCGGTTCGTAGGGACTTGTGAAAGCCCAAAACGAGGTCAAAGATGAGAACGAATCGTTCGGCGCTTAGGATGGCAAGCTCGATCCTCCTGGCCTCGATCGTTGACGAGAGGTCCCGGATTTTGATCTGGCTTCAGTAGATCGATAGGGATCGTCGTCCCTCGGATATCGACGTGGAGCGAATGGACGGTAAAACGGCCGGAATCGCGCCGGACATCTCCGTCCTGATGGCCCGCGTCAAGGAAGGAGACAAGAATGCGTTCCAGGACATCACCCGACGGTATCAGCAGCAGATCTTCGTCCTGGCCTATTCCTTCTTCCGGAACCGGGAGGACGCCCTGGACATCGTGCAGGA
>JALHUR010000314.1 GCA_022867325.1 Candidatus Aminicenantota bacterium
GCCCCGCGGCTTGCCGCGTGGGAACCTTTGGCTGGGATTCCAAAGGGGCGCAGCAACCCTTTGGTCAAGGGCGGGGTCCATGCCCCGCCCGAGAATGCGAGCGTGCGAGGCGGCCGAAGGTCGTTGAGCCGCGAGTTGACTGCGATGGGGCCGATAGGGGCGAGGCGATCCGAAGCTCTCGAGCTTTGGCCCGGTGTGATCTTATTTGACCTTGGTGCCGGGGGCGACCTCGCGGTCGAAGAAGGGGATGATGGCTTTTCCGTCCGGCGACACGGCCGCCAGGAGCATGGCCTGGGATTCGACGCCGCGGATCATGGCCGGCTTCAGGTTGGCGATGACGATGAGGCTCTTGCCGAGGAGGTCCTCGGAGGCGTAGGTCTCGGCGACGCCCGCCACCATTTGGCGCTTCTCGGTTCCCAGGTCGATCTCGAGTTTGAGGAGCTTATTGGCCCCCGCCACCCGCTCGGCCTTGAGGATCTTGGCGACCTTGAAATCCATCTTCATGAATTCTTCATAGCTGATCTGGTCCATGTGTGTCTCCTTTTGGGGCGCCGGAGCCGCTTTGGGTTGAGCCTTGGCGGTCTCGATCCGGGGAGGATCTTCGCCCAGAAAATCCTTGAGGGCGACCCGTGGGAAGAGCGGATGCGGTTCCTTAATCTCTTGGGTGGGCTTAAAACCCTCGAAGGCGAGGTCCTGATAGCGAACGCAGTACAGAAGCTTTTTCTCGCCGAGGAAGTCCCAGACCTTGTCCGCCGTCGTGGGCATCACCGGATAGAGCAGGTAGGAAATCCCGCGGATGGCGGCGGCCGCCTGGCAGAGAATCCGCGCCAGCCTGGGCCGCTGGGCCGGGTCCTTGGCTATCTTCCAGGGCTCGCGGCCGGCCAGGTATTTATTGACGGCGTTGAGATAGGCCCAGATTTCCTCGAGCGCCTTGTTGATCGCATATTCGTCGTAGAGCGTGAAGACGCGCTCTTTGAGCGTTCCGAACTCGGCCCTGAGCTTGGCGTCCTCTTCGGCCTCGGCCCCGCACTCGCCGATCGTGCCGCCGAAGTAGCTCCGGATCATGGTCAGTGTCCGCTGGACGAGGTTCCCGAAATCGTTGGCCAGGTCGGAATTGACCCGGTTGACGAAGCCTTCGTGGGAGAAATTGCCGTCGAGTCCGATCGGGACCTCGCGGAGCAGGAAATAGCGGAGGGCGTCCGGCCCGAACGCGTTCAGGATCTGGTAGGGATCGAGGACATTGCCCTTGCTCTTGGACATCTTGGCCTCGTCCTTGAGCCACCAGCCGTGGCCGAAGACGCACTTGGGGAGGGGGAAGCCGCCGGCCATCAGGAAGGCCGGCCAGAAGACGGCGTGGAAGCGCAGGATGTCCTTGCCGATCAGGTGGATGTCGGCCGGCCAGAATTTGCCGCAGAGCTCGGCCTTCCAGCCGTAGCCGATTCCGGTCAGATAATTGTTGAGGGCGTCGAACCAGACGTAGATCGTGTGCTTGGGGTCGCCCGGGACCGGGATGCCCCACTTGACGGTCGTCCGGGTGATGCTGAGGTCCTTGAGGCCCTGGCGGACGAAGCTCGAGACCTCGTTCATCCGGCTGGGCGGGCGGACGAAAGACGGGTTCGCGGCGTAATAGTCAAGGAGCGGCTGCTGGTAGGCCGACAGCCTGAAAAAATAGGATTCCTCGGAGACGACGCCCGCCTTGCGGCCGCAGTCGGGACAGACTTTGGTCCCGTCCGGCTCGAGCGGGATGTCGTCGGCCAGGAAGTTCTCCTCGCTGACGCAGTACCAGCCCTTGTAGGTTCCCTTGTAGATGTCCCCCTTGTCGAGGAGCCGCTGGAAGAGCTGCTGGACGCCCCTCTCGTGGAAATCCATGGTCGTCCGGATGAAGAAATCGTACTCGATATTCAGGTCTTTCCAGAGGTCGAGGATCCGACCCACGACCTTGTCGGCCAGCTCGATCGGGGTCAGCCCTTTTTCGGCCGCCGCCTTTTCGATCTTCTGGCCGTGCTCGTCCGTCCCGGTCAGGAAGAAGATCTCCTTGCCGCGGAGCTTCTGGAAGCGGGCCAGCGCGTCGGCGATGATCGTCGTGTAGGCGTGGCCGATGTGGGGGACGTCGTTGACGTAGTAGATCGGCGTCGAGACGTAGAACGTCCCGGGGTTCTCAGAGCTCTCTGCCACCGGACAGCCCTCCTCGGATCAGGGTCATCGCCTCGGCCCGTGTGGCCGGGTTGGTCCGGAACGAGCCCCGGACGGCCGAGGTGACCGTGATCGACTTCGGCTTCTTGGCCCCCCGCATCGACATGCACATGTGCTCGGCCTCGATGACGACCATGACGCCTAGGGGATGGAGTCGCTCGTCGAGGAGGTCGGCGATCTGCTTGGTCAGCCGCTCCTGGACCTGGAGGCGGCGCGAAAAAACGTCGATGACCCGGGCGATCTTGCTCAACCCGACGATCCGGCCGGCCTTGGGGATGTAGGCGACATGGGCGACCCCGGCGAAGGGGAGAAGGTGGTGTTCGCACATCGAGTACAGGGGAATGTTCCGGATCAGGACCATCTCGTCGTGGCGCTCGCTCTCGATGACGGAGAGCTCGGCGGCAGGGTTCTCGTTGGTGCCGCCCAGGATTTCCTCGAACATCCGGGCGACCCGCTGCGGGGTCGCTTTGATGCCGGGCCGCTCGGCGTCCTCGCCGACGCCCTCGAGAATGAGGCGGACTCCGCGCTCGATCCGCTTGAGGTCCATCGTTTTCTTCGAGGTCGTCTTGGGGCTCACGATCGCTTGTCCTCAGTTAATCCTTTTTTGCCGCTTCTTCGCCGCCTTGCCGATGCTTTCAACCTTTCGACCTTGCGTCTGTTCGTAGGCCCGGAGGGCGGCCCGCATAACGTCCTTGAGCGGGCGGCCGCCGGCCTTGGCGGCCTTGACGCAGTCGGCATACTCGGGCTGGACGTTGACGGGTTTCCCATCAAGCCGGGAGATCTTGATGCCGACCTCCCCGCCGCTCACCCGGACCTTGCGGAACTCCCGCTCCAAGGCCCGCCGTTCGACCGGAAAGTACCGGACGCCGATCGTCGTCGTCTCCTTGAAGACGGCGGCGATCAGGCATTCTATTTTATCAAGGGGGGCGAGGAGGGTCAATTTTGTCCCCAGCCGGTTCTTTTTCATGACGACGGGGGAGAGGGTCGCGTCGAGGGCGCCCAGGCGGAGGGATTCGTCCAGGAAGTAGGCCAGGACCTGGGGCGTCGCATCATCCACCGTCGCCTCGATGATATAGACCTGTTTTTGGGGTCTGAATCGGGCCAGGTCGCCGGCGTAAGCGCGCAGGATGTTGGGAAGCTCAAAGAGGTCGCGGCCGCCCGCGCCGTAGCCGATTCTGTCGTAGACGAGCTCGGGGAAGGGGAGGAAGGCCTCGGCCAGGGTTGAAACGATCGCGGCGCCGGTGGGCGTCACCAGTTCCGCGGAGGCGTGGGCGGAGTAAACCGGCGCGTTCTTGAGGAGCTCGGCGACCGCGGGCGGCGGGACGGGGAGGACGCCGTGCGACGTCTTGACCCAGCCGCTCCCGACATTGAGGGGCGAGCAATAGATCGCGCGGATATCGAGTTCTTCGAGAAGGAAGCAAGTCCCGATGATGTCGACCAGGGCGTCGTCGGCCCCGGCCTCGTGGAGGTGGGTCTTGCGGAAGGGGCGGCCGTGGACTTTGGCTTCGGCCTCGAACAGGCGCTTGAAGACGGCCAGGGCTTTATCCCTGACGGCGGCCGGAAACGGGGTCTTGCGGATGAAGGCCGTTACATCGTCCCAGGTCCTCCCCTGGGCGTGGCGGCGGACTTCAACGTCGACCTTGAGGCCGCGCAGGGCGCCGCGCCGGACGTCCTTGACCTCGATCCGGACCGGGAGCTTGAGGGCGGCCATCCGCCGCTTGAACAGCGCGGCCGGCACCCCCAGGTCGAGGAGGGAGGCGAGGATCATGTCGCCGCTCAGGCCGGCCGTCGCCTGGAAATAAACGTAACGCATGGGCTAAGGATAGCACAAAAAGGTGACGCTTAACCATGTCCCCTCGTGAAAAAAAGGGACATGGATAAGCGTCACCTTTTTATGTAAAATACCTTTCGAGGGACGACAATGCGCAAGGAATTGAGGGCGATCGCCCTGCGCTGGATGGTCGAGATATGGCAGGAAGGGAAGGTCGGGGCCGTCGACGAACTCCACGCCCCGGACTTCATCGATCACAGCCCCGGCAGCCGCAACTCCGACAACGAAGGCTTCAAATCCGGGGTCCGCGACCACTATAAAACCTTCCCCGATTTTTACGCGGCGACCGAGGAGCTGGCCATCGACGAGGCGGCCGGCAAAGTCACCATCCTCTGGGCGGCGACGGGAACCCAAGTCGGCGAGTACCTGGGTGTTCCCCCCTCGGGACGGCGGATCGCCTTCCGGGGTATCGAGATCCTCAGGATCGAGAACGACAAGATCGTCGAGCGCTGGGGCGAATGGGACGGTATGGACCTCCTCGTTAAGCTCGGCCTCTGGAAAGGCTGATCTCAGATCGCGGCTTCGATCGCGGGTAAGATCTCGCCGGACTTTCCGCGGAATGACAGGTGGGCCATCTCGGTCAAGGGCGTCGGCTCGGGATTAATCTCGATCAGGGCTGCCCCGGCCTGAACCGCAGTCAGGGGAAGAGAGGCCGCGGGCTGAACATAGGCTGAAGTTCCTACGACGAGCATGACCCGGCAGGCGGCGCTCAGGGCGAAGGCATTCTCCAGGACGCTCCGGTCCAGCATCTCCCCGAACCAAACGATGTGAGGCCGGAGGATGGCTCCGCAATCCGGGCAGCGGGGGAGGCCTTTCTCCGCGGGCTCTGCCTCGGAATCGAAAACGGTCCCCTCCTTTGTGCAGCGGGTTTTCCAGATATTCCCATGGAGTTCAATGATGTTTTTCGAGCCGGCTCGGCGGTGGAGCCCGTCGACGTTCTGGGTGATGATGTCGATCCGGTCGAATCGGGTCTCCCAGCGGGCCAGAGTCAGGTGTCCCGGATTGGGAGCGACCTTACGTATCAGGCTTTGGCGCCAGCGATACCACTCC
>JALHUR010000315.1 GCA_022867325.1 Candidatus Aminicenantota bacterium
ATTCTCGCGTTTCTGTTCTCCGCCTCGGTCGGCATCTTCTTCGGGTTCTACCCGGCCCGTAAGGCGTCGCGCCTCGACCCGATCGAAGCCCTCCGCTACGAGTAAGGTCCGAGCGGAGATTGTCCGGACACGTCGCTACCACACACTCAGGGAGGTTCGATATGCGCAACAAGAGACTCGGAATATGGGTTTTGATAGCCTGCTTCGCGGCGGGATCGGCCTTGGCCCAGGACCCGGCGGCCAAGAACATGACCCTCGAGGACTGCATCCTGGGGGCCCTCAAGAACAACCTGGCGGTCGCCGTCCAGGTTCTCAACCCCCGGCTCGCGGATGAGGCCCTGTCCAAAGCCAGGGAGAAATTCCTGCCGAGCCTGTCCATGTCGTTCAACAATCGGCACAATGAATCGGCGTCCTACTCCTGGACGAGCACTTCAACAACGGGCTCGATCCTGTCCAAATACAACAGCTACAACTTCGCGATCAACGAAACCCTCCCGATCGGAGGGACCTTGAGCCTGGCGCTCGACTCCTACAAATCGGAAACCAACCAGAGCCTGCAGACGATCAACCCCCGCTACGGCTCGACCCTGTCCATGAACTTCAGCCAGCCCCTCCTCCGCAATTTCGGATCGACCGTCAGCCAGCGGGAGATCCTGGTCGCCCGGAACAACCTCGAGATCTCCGAGTACGACCTTCACAAATCCCTCATCGACACGATCTACTCGGTCGAGCAGGCCTATTGGATCCTGGTCTACAGCATCCAGAATCTCGATGTCCAGCGGCAGACCCTCAAGCTGGCCCGCGACCTCCTCGAAAAGAACGAGCGGGCCGTCGAGGTCGGGCAGATGGCGCCGATCGAGGTCCTGAGCGCCCAGGCTGAAGTCGCGACCCGGGAGGCCGACATCCTCCAGGCCGAGACGCAGGTCAAGAACAACGAGGACACGCTGCGGACGCTCCTCAACCTGGAGCCCGGAAACCAGGCCCCCCTGACCCAGATCATCCCCGTCGACAAGCCGCCTTTCGAGGGGAGGACGGTGAGTCTTGACGAGGCCCTCCTGACGGCCATAGACAACCGTCCCGATCTCCGCTCGGCCCGGACGAGCCTCAAGAATACCGAGATCGACCTGACCTACGCCAAGAACCAGCTCCTGCCCGGCCTCAACCTGAACGCCGGCTTTTCCAGCCCGGGCGTTTCGGGCGACCGAATCCTCTACCTCAACAACAACCCCTTGACCGGCGTCGTGGTCGGCACAATGCCGGGCGGGGCGTCCGATGCCCTCAAAGACACCATCAACTTCAAGTACCAGAACTGGACGATCGGCTTGACTCTCGACATCCCTCTCGCCAACGTCTTGAGCCGGGCGGGCTACGCTCAGGCCCAGGTCAACATGGAGAAGGCCCTGCTGTCCGTCAAGAACCAGGAGCAACAGGCCTACCTCGAAATCAGGAACGCGGTCCGGTCCGTCGACACCGGATTCAAGCGCGTCCAGGCCTACAAGGTCGCCCGCGACCTGGCCGAGAAGAAGTACGAGGCTGAGCTGGAAAAACTCAAGATCGGGCTGTCCACGAACTATACCCTCCTTCAATACCAGCGGGACCTGGCCAACGCCAGGACGGCGGAGCTCAAGGCCATCGTCGATTACACCGTGTCCCTGGCCGGGCTGGACCGGGCCCTGGGTGTTTCCCTCAAGAAAAAGAACATGAGGGTCCAGGACTTCATGAAGAGCTGACCCGGCCTCTTCCCCGCCGCCCTTCGAACCATCCGTAGAGGGCCGGCAGGACGAGGAGCGTTAAAAGGGTCGAGGTCAGAAGTCCCCCGACCACGACGACGGCCAGCGGCCTCTGGATCTCCGATCCCGGCCCTTGGGCGGCCAGGAGCGGCAGGAGGCTGAAGACGGTGATGGACGCCGTCATCAGGACCGGCCGGAGCCGGCGGGCGCAGCCGCCGGCGATGGCCTCATCGAGAGCCGTCCCTTCCTGCCGGCACTGGCTGATCGTCGAGACGAGGACGACGCCGTTGAGGACGGCGATCCCGAACAGGGCGATGAACCCGACCGAAGCGGGAACGGACAGGTAGAGACCCGACAGGTAGAGCGAGGCGACGCCGCCGATCAGGGCGAACGGAAGGTTGAGAAAGACCAGGACGGCCAGACGGGCCGTCCCGAAGGTCACGAAGAGCAGGAAGAAAATGAGGCCGGCCGTCAGGGGGAGAATCAAGGCTATCCTCCGCATGGCCCGCTGCTGGTTCTCGAATTGGCCTCCCCATTCCAAATAATATCCGGCTGGAAGCTCGACCCGCTTCCGGATCTCCCGCCGGGCCTCGGCGACAAACCCGCCGATGTCCCTCCCCGACACGTTGCACTCGATCCCGATCCGGCGCTGTCCGAATTCCCGGCTGATCTGGCTGGGCCCTTCCTCGAGACTGATTGAGGCCAGCTCCCCGAGAGGGACGCGGGCGCCTTGGGGCGACGGGACCAGGATGCGGGCGAGGCCGCCGACCGAATCCCTCCAACTCTCGGGGAAAAGAACCGCGACATCGAAACTCTTATCCCCCTCGTAGATACGGGTAACCGGGCTTCCGGCCACGGCCGTCGCGATGACGTCCTGGACGTCCGCGACGTTGATCCCGTAGCGGGCGATCCGGGCCCGGTCCGCGGCGATCGTGACATAGGGCTGGCCCGCGACGCTCTCGACGACGATGTCCCGGACGCCCCGGAGTCCGGCGATGACGCGGCCGATGGCGTCGGCCTTGGCCCGGAGCGTCTCCAGGTCCTCGCCGAAGAGCCGGATGATGATTTGGGCCCGGGTGCCGGCGACCAGCTCGTCGATCCGGCAGGCGATCGGCTGGCTGAAGGAGAAGGCCATGCCCGGGAAGACCTCCATGGCTTCCCGCATCTTGTTGGTCAGCTCATCTCGGGTTTTCGCCGACGTCCATTCCCGGCGGGGGCGGATCGTTCCCACGTAGCCCGTTTTTTCGACGCCCCGGGCCTCGAGGGCGATGCCAGTCTGTCCGGTCCGGGACACGATGGTCTCGAGCTCGGGGAACTGCTTGAGCCGCCGCTCGACTTCCTTGCTGATCGCCAGGGACCGATCGAGCGAGACGCCCGGTAAGAGCTGAATGTCCATGTCGAAGGCCCC
>JALHUR010000029.1 GCA_022867325.1 Candidatus Aminicenantota bacterium
CGTCCTTGAATTCGGGGCGTTTGAGGGCGAGCTCGACCGTCGCTTCGAGGAAGCCCCACTTGTCCCCGCAATCGTAGCGCCGCCCATCGAACAGAAGGCCGAAGACGGGCTCCTCGCCGAGGAGGACGCGGATGGCGTCCGTGATCTGAATCTCGCCCCGGGCGTCGGGCGGCGTCCGCTTGATGGCGTCGAAGATCCGGGGCGTGAAAACGTAGCGGCCCAGGACGCCCAGGTCCGAAAAGGCCCGCTCCGGTCCCGGTTTCTCGGCCAGGTCCAGGACCTGGAAAACCCGGTCCGATACCTGTTTGGGCTTGATGACGCCGTACTTCTTCGTCCCCTCAGCGTCGATCCGGCCCAAGACGATGACGGTCGCTCCGCGCTCGGAGAAGCAGTCGACGAGCTGTTTGGTGCAAGAGGGACGGCAGTCGTAGATGTCGTCGGGCGTCAGGGCCGCGAACGGTTCGTTCCCGACGAAGGTCTCCCCCATCAGGATCGCATGCCCCAATCCCAAAGCCTCGGGCTGGCGGATATAATTGAACTCGGCCAAGCCGGCGATGCGGCGAACCTCTTCGAGCAGGTCGAGCTTCCCCTTGGCCCTGAGAAACTCCTCGAGTTCGGGACTCCGGCCGAAGTAGTCCTCGATGGCGCTTTTGCCCCGGCTGGTGACGATCCCGATCTTGGTGATACCGGCGCCTAAAATCTCCTCGACGCAGTAATGGATGAGGGGCTTATCGATGACGTTCAGCATCTCCTTGGGATGAGCTTTGGTGACGGGCAGGAAGCGGGTTCCGAACCCGGCCGCGGGGATGACGGCTTTTCGGACGCTCATGGACGGATTCCCCTCTCCGGATTTTCGCGTTCCCTCAGGAGGGGAGATGGATCTGGTTCTTGAGGCGCTTGAAAGTTTCCAGGACGCGGTCGATCTGCTCGTCGGTGTGGGTCGCCATATAGCTTGTCCGTAGGAGGCTTGCGTTGGGCGGGACGGCCGGAGGAGCGGCGACGTTGGTGTAGATCCCGGCCGCGAACATGATCTTCCACGCCTTCATGGTGTCCATGATATCCCCGATGACGATGGGGATGATCGGCGTCTGGCTGTGCCCGATATTGTAGCCCATGCCCCGGAGTTCGGTCCGGACCCGTTCCCCGATCTTGTTGACCCGCTCGATCCGCTCCGGTTCCTGCTCCATGACGTCGAGGCAGGCCAGGACGGTCGCCACGTTCGGCGGCGGGAGGCTGGCGCTGAACATGAAGGACCGGGCGAAGATTTGGATCCAGTGGATGGCCTCCTTGGGCCCGGCGATGAACCCGCCGATCGAGGCGAAGGACTTGCTGAACGTCCCCATGATCAGATCGACCTGGCCGGCCAGGTCGAAATGGTGGGCGGTCCCCCGGCCCCCCCCCAGCACGCCCAGGGAGTGGGCATCGTCGACAAGGAAGCGGACGCCGTGTTTCTTGCAAATCGGGACGATCTCGGACAAGGGGGAGATATCGCCGCCCATGCTGAAGACGCCGTCGACGATGACGAGCTTGCCGGGGTCCTTGTCGAGGCCGCCCAGGATGCTGTCCAGGTCGCCGGGATCGTTATGCTTGAAGTACCTGGCATGGACGTTCTTCTGGGCTTTGGCCATGCGGACGCCGTCGATGATGCTGGCATGGACCTCTTTGTCGGTGACGATGATATCGTTCCGATCCATGATAGCCGGGATGGTCCCCAGATTGACCTGGAATCCGGTGCTGAACACGAGGGCGGCCTCCATCCCGGTCCACTTGGCCAGCCGTTCCTCGAGCTCGATGTGCATGTGGAGGGTTCCGTTCAGGAAGCGCGACCCCGTGCAGCTGGTGCCGTACTTGCGGATGGCCTCGATGGCCGCCTCCCGGACGTTGGGATGGCCGGTCAGGCCGAGGTAGTTGTTGGACCCGATCATGATGTACTTCTGACCGTCGATGAAGACCTCGGTCCCTTCGGACTGCTCGATCGGGATGAAAAACGGGAAGAGCCCCAGGGCCTGGGCCGTCCTCGGGTTGGTCGGATAGCCGTACTTTTGGGCGACCTTGGGGTCCGAATAAAATCCCTTGCACTTCTCGAAAAGGTCCATGCGTTCGTCCTTTCTTCTTAGCTCGGGCATTCTAATATAAATCTCCGGGGAGGTAAAGTCAAACTCGGCCACAGGGGCCCTCCGCCTTCGGTCAAGCGCGCGGATACGCCCCGGCGGCCGGTTGCCCCGCGTTCGCGGGCACGCTTCTTATTTCGGAGTGAAAACGAACCCGCCGCTTTGATCGGCCTCGATCCGGACGGTGACCCCTTCCTTGTAATCGCCGGAGATGATCTTGAGGGCGAGCGGATTCTGAATGTCCCGCTGGATGACCCGCTTGAGGGGCCGGGCGCCGTAGACGGGATCATAGCCTCGTTGGGCCAAAAGTTCCTTGGCGGCCTGGCTGGCTTCAATCCCGATCTTCTTCTCCGCGAGCCGGGCCCTGAGGAGGTCGAGCTGGATATCCACGATCCGGAGGATGGTCTCTTTGGACAGGGCCCGGAAGATGATGACCTCGTCGACCCGGTTGAGGAATTCGGGCCGGAAGTGGCTTTCCAGGATGGCCTTGATTTCCTTCTCCATCCGCTCATGGTCCCGGCCGAGTTCCTTGACGGCTTGGCTCCCCAGGTTCGAGGTCATGATGATGAGCGTGTTCCGGAAGTCGACCGTCCGCCCCTGTCCGTCGGTCAGCCGGCCGTCGTCGAGAATTTGGAGAAGGACGTTGAAGATATCGGGGTGGGCTTTCTCGATTTCGTCGAGGAGGACGATCGCATAGGGCCGCCGCTTGACGGCCTCGGTCAGTTGTCCGCCCTCCTCGTATCCGACATAGCCGGGCGGGGCCCCGATAAGCCGGGCCACGGTGTGCTTCTCCATGTACTCGGACATATCGAGGCGGACCATGGCCTTCTCGTCGTCGAACAGGAACTCGGCCAGGGCGCGGGCCAGCTCGGTCTTGCCGACGCCGGTCGGGCCGAGGAAAAGGAAAGAGCCGATCGGGCGCGAGGGATCCTGGATTCCGGCTCTGGCCCGGCGGATCGTGTCAGCGACGGCCCGGAGGGCGTCGTCCTGTCCGACGACTCGCCGGGCGAGATTGGACTCCATCTTGATCAGACGGGCCGCGTCGCCCTCGAGCATCTTGGCGACGGGGATGCCCGTCCACTTTGAGACGATCTGGGCGACGTCCTCCTCGTCAACCTCCTCCTTGAGCATCTTGCCCGTTTTTTGGAGCTCGGCCAGCTTGGCCGTCGCCTCTTCAAGCCGGCGGCCGGCCTCGATGATCTTCCCGTAGCGGATCTCGGCCGCCCGCTCGAGATCCCCCCGCCGTTCGGCGTTGGCCTGTTCGATTTTGAGCTTGTCGATGGCCTCCTTGAGCTTCCCCGCCTCGCCGATAAGATCCTTTTCCCTCTGCCAGCGGCCTTTGAGGCCGGCCGCCCGCTCCTTGAGGTCGGCCAGCTCCTTGTCGATCTTGGCCAGCCTGTCCTTGGCGGCCGCATCCTTCTCCTTCTTGAGGGCCTGTTTCTCGATTTCGAGCTGGAGGATGCGGCGCTCGAGTTCGTCGACGTCCTCGGGGAGACTGTCGACCTGGATCCGGATCCGGCTGGCCGCCTCGTCGACGAGGTCGATGGCCTTGTCGGGAAGGAATCGGCCGGCGATGTACCGGTTCGAGAGAGTCGCGGCCGCGACCAGGGCCGAGTCCTTGATCTTGACTACGTGGTGGATCTCATACTTCTCCTTGATCCCGCGCAGGATCGAGATCGTATCCTCAACGGAGGGCTCTCCGACATAGACCTGCTGGAAGCGCCGCTCGAGGGCGGGGTCCTTCTCGATGTGTTTCTTGTACTCCCTGAGGGTCGTCGCCCCGACGCAGCGGAGCTCGCCCCGGGCCAGGGCCGGCTTCAGCATGTTCGAGGCGTCGACGGCCCCCTCGGCCGCTCCCGCCCCAACCACGGTGTGGAGTTCATCGATGAACAGGATGATCTCTCCGCCCGTTTCCTTGATCTCGCGGAGGACGGCCTTGAGCCGGTCCTCGAACTCACCCCGGTATTTGGCGCCGGCGACCAGAGCCCCGATGTCGAGGGCGAGGACGCGCTTGTCCTTGAGCGACTGGGGGACGTCGCCGTTCGCGATCCGCTGGGCCAGGCCTTCGACGATGGCCGTCTTCCCGACGCCCGCCTCGCCGATCAGGACGGGGTTGTTCTTGGTCCGCCGCGACAGGACCTGGATGACCCGCCGGATCTCGTCCTCCCGCCCGATGACGGGATCGAGCTTCCCCTGCTTGGCGAGGACGGTCAGGTCGCTGGCGTATTTCTCCAGGACGCGGAACTTCCCTTCCGGCTCCGGGTCGCTGATGCGCTGCGATCCGCGCAGCGACCGGAGGGCCTGGAGGACTTCGTCCCGGCCGACGCCGTGCTCCTTGAGAAGGCGGGCGGCTTCGGACGTCCCTTCTTTAAGAAGGGCCAGGACGATGTGCTCGGTCGAGACGTATTCATCCTTGAGGGCCTCGGCTTCCCTCTCGGCCTCCGCCATAATATTCTGGAGTCCGCCGGATAGGGTGACCGGACCCCCGCCCCGGACCTTGGGCTTCTTAGCCAGGTTTGATTCGAAACCGCCTCGCAGGACGGAGGGGTTCGCGCCGATCTTGGCCAACACGGCCACGACGATATTGTTCTCCTGGGTCAGGAACGCCCAGAGAAGGTGTTCGGGCCCGATCTCGGCCTGGCCGAGTTCCTCGGCTTTGGATTGGGCGAGGCGCAGGGCTTCCTGCGACATGACGGTCAATTTATCCCATCTCATGCCGGTCCTCCATTGTGGTACCTCCGGTCTTTATTTTATCCTTTTCCTTTTTCTCTTGACAATTGGGCGAAAATAGATATTTATTTTGTTGGGAGTGGATTTTATGGAAGAGATTGAAATCGCAAGCTGGAACACACTCGACGCCATCAAGAAAGCGGCCAAGGTCGTCGATACCGTCGGCAACCTGCAAACCGGCCATTCCATGTCCGTTTTCTGCCAGATCGAGGAAGACTTCCTGGAGCTCGTTTACAGCGACGCGGCCATCAACACCCTCCGCCGCTACGAGGACAAGGA
>JALHUR010000316.1 GCA_022867325.1 Candidatus Aminicenantota bacterium
CGGCGACCTCGTCGATGACGATGGTGCGGGGATCTTTCCGACCGAAAGCGGGCGCGGCCGCGGAGGAGGCCCATGTCCCGACCAGGAAGACAATCGCGATAAGGGCGAGAAAAAAAGGCAGGGGCAGACGGTGAAACCACCATTTGTAAAGAGCGAGAGCGGCCGCGCTGGCCACCGTGCCGGGCGCGAGGGGGATGAAGCCGACGCCGAAGAAAGTGGCGATCGTTTTGGCTGCGAACTTCATCCGATAATCTTTCCCCTTAGATCATATACATCCGCGGCCGTGATTTCAACCTGTTGAATCGTGCCCGTGAGCGCGGCCGGGTCGCCGGCCCGCCGGGCGTCGACCTCGATGACGCCGTCGACCTCGGGCGCTTGGAACGGGCCGCGGCCGATGAGCAGGCGGGAGGCGTCGCTCCGGGCCCCCTCGATCAACACGGGGACGCGAGAGCCGAGGCGCGACCGGTTCCTTTCGTGGGAAATGCCGGCTTGGAGTTCCATCAGCGTATCCTTGCGTCTCTGCTTGACGCCGTCTTTAACGGGGTCGCCGAACGGGGCGGCCGGGCTGCCCGATTCGAAGGAATAGCTGAAGACGCCGAGATGGTCGAAGCGGGCCTCCTCAACGAAGCGGAGCAAGGCTTGGAATTCCGCGCGGCCTTCGCCCGGGAAGCCGACGATGAGCGATGTCCGGATCGCCGCCCCCGGGAGCCTGGCCCGGATCTTCGCGACGAGACGAAGGGCGCGGTCGCCGGGGAGGCCCCGCCCCATGCGGAGCAGGACGTCGGGGTGGGCGTGTTGGAAGGGGATGTCGAGGTAGCGGCAGATCTTGGGTTCGGCCATGATCTCGAGGAGCGCGTCGCTGACCTCGTCCGGATAGCCGTAGAGGAAGCGGATCCATTCGGCTTCCCGCACCTCGAGAAGCGCGCGGAGGAGCCGGACGAGGCCGTCCTTGAGCCCGAGATCGCGGCCGTAAGATGTCGTATCTTGGGAGACGATGTCCAGCTCCCTGACGCCTTGCGCGGCCAGGGCCCGGGCCTCATCGACGATGGATTCGATCGGACGCGACCGGTAGGGCCCCTTGATCGCGGGGATGGAGCAGAACGAGCAAGCGCGGGAGCAGCCTTCGGAGATTTTGAGGTAGGCCCAGCCGAGGGGAGTGGAGAGGACGCGGGGCGTGTCATGGGAGTAAAGGAAGGTCGTATTCGAGGGATGGAAAGGCTCGGAGCGGAGGAGGGACCCGATCTGGTCGAAGTCCTTGACGCCCAGCCAGGCGTCGACCTCGGGATAAAGCTCGGCCAGTCTCTGCCTGTCTTTCTCCACGTAGCAACCGGCGACGACAACCGTCTTGGGGCCGCGGGTTCTCTTGAAGCGGAGGGCGTCGCGGATGGCCGCCGAGGCCTCGTCCCGAGCCGGCTGGATAAATCCGCAGGTGTTGAGGATGATGATGTCGGCGGCGGCCGCGTCTTCGCTGAAGGCGTAACCGGCGCCGGACAGGATTCCCAGCATGACCTCGCTGTCGACGAGGTTCTTGGCGCAGCCGTAGCTGATCAGGGCGATCGTCGGTCGGGCTTTCTTCATCGGCGGCGAACGGGTCAAAAAACCAAAAATCCAGGTTTGACTCTCTAGGGATAAATGCGGTAGAGGAGGCGGGGGAAGGGGATGGTTTCCCGGATATGCTTGATCCCGCACATCCATGATACGGTTCGTTCGACGCCCAATCCGAACCCGGAGTGGGGGACCGAGCCGTACTTGCGCAGGTCCAGGTACCACTCGTAGGCCTCGCGCGGAAGCTTATGCTCTTGGATCCTTTGCTCGAGCAGGGCCAGGTCATGGATGCGCTGGCCGCCCCCGATGATTTCGCCGTATCCTTCCGAGGCGATAAAATCGACCCCCAGGGCCAGGTCGGGCCGGCCCGGGGCCGGTTGCATGTAAAAAGCTTTGATCGCGGCTGGGAAATGGCTGACGCAAACCGGAACATCGTAGAGCTCGGAAAGGATGGCTTCCTCGGGCGCTCCGAAATCGTCACCCGACTTGACGGTCGAGCCTTTCTCCTGGAGCCGGGGCAGGATCTCTTCGTACTTGAGGCGGGGGAAGGGCTTTTGGACCCGCTCGAGGGGTTTCGGATCGCGTTCGAGCGTCTCGAGCTCCGCGCGGCGCTTGCCGAGAACCCTCTCGATGATGGAAAGGACGAGGTCCTCGCCCAGCTCGGTGACGTCCTCGAGAGTGGCGAAGGCGACCTCGGGCTCGACCATCCAGAACTCGATGAGGTGCTTGCGGGTCTTGGAGCGCTCGGCCCGGAAGGTGGGCCCGAAACAGTAGACCTTGCCGAAGGCCATGGCGGTCGCCTCGTTGTAGAGCTGGCCGCTCTGGCTCAGGTAAGCCTTTTGGTCGAAGTATTCGGTCTCGAACAGGGTCGTCGTGCCCTCGCAGGCGCTCGGGGTCAGGATGGGAGTGTCCATGAGGCGGAAGCCGCGGCCGTCGAAGAAATCGCGGATGGCCTTGACGACCTCGGCCCTGACCCTGAGAACGGCATGCTGCTTCTGGGAGCGGAGCCAGAGGTGGCGGTGATCCATCAGGAAGGGCGTGCTGTGTTCCTTGGGCGTGATCGGGTAATCGCGGGCGATCTGGACGATTTCGATGTCGGAGATCTCGAGCTCATATCCTCCGGGCGCTCGTTTTTCCTCGCGGACCTTGCCCCGGACGATGACCGAAGATTCCTGGGTCAGCGCGTCGAAGGTCAGGAAGAGCGGGGCGTCCTTTTCGGTGCTGTACATCGTCCCCTGGAGGAGGCCCGTCCCGTCGCGGACGAGGAGGAAGCGGACCTTGCCGCTCGACCTCTTATTGTAAATCCAACCGCGGACCTCGACCTCACGGCCGGAATGGCCCACGATATCTTCGATGTAAACCCAGCGCATGATTGGACAATTATAAGAGAATAGGGCTCCGAAATCAATCGGCCCGGAGGACGCATTGGGCGATGAGACCGTCACGGCCGACGGCCCAGCCGGCCCCGCCCTTTTTCGAGAAACTGATGCTGTGCAAGCCGGACGGACAGGGGATTGGAGTCCAACTTCGGCCGCCGTTCCGGGACAGGTCCGACCCCGAAGGTCCGACCGCGAGGAGGTGCGGCGGCGAGGTTCCGGGCAGGACCGCCACGCATTCCCTGAAACCGGACGGCGGATGGGTTTCGACGAGATCCCAGGTTCGGCCGCCGTCGTGGCTGACGGCCGCGTTCTTGAACGGGGAGGGCTCATCTTTGTAATCTCCGCCGACCATGACTCCGTGTTGGGGATTCCAGAACAAAAGCGAAAACCCGCCGGCCGAGGCTTTGTCCGCCCCGAGCGGCGAGGCCGCGGCCTGCCAGGTCCGGCCTCGATCCGCGGAGCGAAAGACACGGGGGGAAGGACCGCCGCTGCAGAACCATGCTTCCGATGTCCCCAAGACCGCCAGGCAGGTGCCGCTGGCGGCGAAGGCCCCTTCGCCGGCGAGAGCTTCGGGCCTGTCGGGGAAGGGAATGGGAGCCCAGCTGAGGCCGCCGTCGGCGCTGACCAGGACCAGGAAGCGGCCGTCCATCGGATCGCCGATGGCGACGGCATTCTTCTCGTCGAAGAAAGCGAAGGCGTCGAGGAAGATTCCTTCGGCGTCGTTGTGGTACCGCTCGGTCCAGGTCCTCCCGCCGTCCTCGGTTTTGAAGATGCGAGCCGGGCTGGCGATGCCCATCAGAAAAGCCGTGTCAGCGCTGAAGGCCTCAATGTCACGGAAGTCCACCGTCTCGGCGCCGGGCACTTTTGCGGCCGTCCATGAGGCGCCTCCGTCCGTTGTTCTCAGGAAGGTCCCCTCCGCGCCGCTCGCCCAGGCCACTTGGACGTCGACCGCTGTAACTCCGCGAAGGCTTACCGTCGTTCCGCTGGATTGGACACGCCAGGTAACTGGGCGGGGGTGGCTCTGGAGTGAATTTTGGCCGGCCGACAGAGAAGCCAGGAAAATTATGAGTCCGCCCGCGACGAAGAACAAGGCCGCGCTCGTTCCGCTTTTATATCTGATGAGGGACATGGCCGGATTGTAGCCCAGTTCGGCGCCGGCCGGCAAGGGGAGGGGATCTCCGCCGACAAGGGTGATTGACTTGTCGTCCCTCGGCCGTTAACATGGAATCTCCGATGGCCGAGGCCAAGCCCTTTATCCCCGTCAAATATATCAGCGGGATTATTTTTTCGCGTCCGGACATTTTGGCCGAGGCCGAGGCGAGGCTTGTCGATCGGCTCGGGGCCATCGACCTGAGGAGTCCGGAATTCGCCTTCGCCCTCACGGACTACTACGAGAAGCAGATGGGGGAGGGGTTGAGCCGGGTTTTCCTGAGTTTCGAGGAGCTCGGGCCGCCCGAGCGCTTGAGCGCTGTCAAGCTCCAAACCAACGCCTGGGAAGAAGAGATCCGCGTCAAGGCCGGGGCTTCGCTGCGGATCGTCAACATCGATCCCGGCTACCTTACGGCCTCGGCGCTGTTCATGGCCACGGCCAAGGATTTCGCCCACCGCGTTGCGCTCCGGGACGGAATCTACGCCCACCTCGAACTCCTGTTCACCAGGACCGGGGTCAGGTATCTCGACTGGACCTATCCCGATTTTCGACAGGAAGGGCCTGCAGAGTTTTTCCGCATGGTTAGGACGAGCTACTTAGCGCAACTTATAGCCAACCGAGACAGACTCGGTTGACATCCGTGTGGAGGCAAGACAATCACCTTATCCCGAGGGCGGACATCCTTTCCATGATCTTTCTAATGATCTTGATATGTCCTTCTTCCTCAACGGCATTTTTTTCAAAGTTTCTTTTTAGCTCAGGGTCCTCAGTCAGACGTCCGCAGAGCGTATGCAGCCTGAGCGCTTCCTTTTCTTTATCGATCTGGCGATGGAATATTTCCGTGAGCGAAATCTCTTCGGGAAACGGCTCAAACCCCCAATGTAATTTTCCGCCAAGTCCGGAGACGGCGTCGGCCACGATATTAGCGTGCTCGACCGAAACTTCTCCCAAGCTCTTCACGAGCTTCCGGATTTTCTGGTCGGGGATCGAGCTCGCTAGGCGAGGGTAGTGCACGATGAAGGAGTATTCAACCTCGAGAGTCGTATTCAGAAGTTCGAGAATCTTTGCTTTCTTGATAGAGGAGGCTTTTTTAGTGATTGGCATGCCGGTTCCCTCCGTTCTTAAGCTTTGACATCATCATCGGAAAAAACAATCCTCTTGTCAAGCTTTCCCGGACGAAGTGCAAATAAGATATATCTAAAATTCGGGGTCGAAGGGCGAGATTTTGCGGATCTTTTCGACGATCTCGGGGAGTTCCCGGAGCACGATATCGACGTCCTCGTCCGTGTTGAACCGGCCCAACGAGATTCGGATCGAGCTTCGGGCGATTTCGGGCCGCAGGCCGATCGCGGCCAGAACGGGGGAGACCTCTTCCGAGCCTTCGCTGCAGGCCGAGCCGGTCGAGACGTAAATCTCTTTGGTCGCCAGCGCGAGCAGGACCGCTTCGCCCTCAAGGCCCAAAAACGAGAAGTTGAGCGTGCTTTTAATCCGCTGCTCGGGGTGGCCGTTGAAGTGGACCTTGGGGATGGACGTCTCGATCCCGTCCTTGAGCCGGCCAGCCAGCCTCTCGATTCGATCCCGATCCTTTTTCCAGCGCTCGCCGAGGACTCGAGCCGCCTCGCCGAACCCGACGATCCCGATCGTGTTCTCGGTGCCGGCCCGGAGCTCCTTTTCCTGGTGTCCGCCGTGGATGAAAGGGGCGATATTCGTTCCCTTCCTGATGTAAAGCGCGCCGACCCCCTTGGGTCCGTAAATCTTGTGGGAGGCTATCGTCAGCAGGTCGACGCCCAGGTCGTCGACCTTGACCTCGGACTTGCCGAAGGTCTGGGCGGCGTCGGTATGAACGAGGGTGCCCCGGGAATGGGCGATCCGGACGACGTCTTTAACGGGTTGGATGGTCCCGATTTCATTGTTGGCATGCATGACCGAGACGAGCGCCGTATTGGGCGTCAGGGCGTCCCGGAGGGCGCCGAGGTCCACGATTCCGTGGGAGTCGACCGGAAGATAGGTGATTTTGTACCCTTTTTTCTCGAGGTAATTCCCCGTCCTCAAGACGGCCGGATGCTCGATGGCCGAGACGATGATCTCTCTCTTTTCGGGTTGGGCGTCGAGGATCCCGAAAATGGCGAAGTTGTCGGACTCGGTGCCCGAGCCGGTGAAGACGATCTCGCTCCGGTGGCAGCCGAGCTGCTTGGCGATGTTTTCCCGCGCCTCCTGGATAAGATCGCGGACTGCGTGTCCGATCGGATAGAGGGAGGAGGGGTTTCCGAAGTGTTCCCTCAGGAACCGGCACATCTTGTCGGCGACGGCCGGATCCAGGGGCGTCGTGGCGTTGTTATCGAGATAAACCATGGCTCTAAGTCCTTGGGCTATTTTACCCTAACCGGACGAATGCTGCCATCAGGTATGGACGATCAAGGCTCTGACGGTCAATAATTCCGGGGACACATCACTTATTTCCTCGGGCCCGGGCCCGTTGAATGATATTTTCATTTAGCCCTAGCCGATGAAATAAGTGATGTGTCCCCGGAATTACTCCCGAACGAATGGACCGGTCCGAAAGCCCTCTTCTTAGGCGAGTTTCTCCTTCAGGATCTTGACGACCTCGCCTCCGGCCCGCTTCTGGCCTTCGTCGGTGGCGGCCCCGATGTGGGGAGCCGCCAGGACGTTGGGATGGTCGATGAGCGTCCAGTCTTCGGGCGGCTCCTTGCTGAAGACATCGAGGGCGGCCGCCTTGACTTGGCCGCTGACGAGTCCGTCGAGCAGCGATTTCTCATCCACGGTCCCGCCCCGGGCGACATTGACGATGATGACGCCTTTCTTCATCTTGGCGAACTCGGCGGGCCCGAGAAGTGCCCCCTGCGTTTTGGGGATGTGGAGCGTGATGAGGTCGGACTGGGCCAGCAGTTCGTCGAGCGTGACCTGTTTCATGACCTTGGTCGAAACGGGGATGATGTCGTAGCCGACGGCTTTCATCCCGAAGGCGACGGCGCGCTCGGCGACGGCCTGCCCGATCCGGCCCATGCCGATGACACCCAGCGTCTTTCCGTAGAGCTCGCTCCCGTTGAACGCCTTTTTCTCCCACTTGTGCTGCTTCATGGTCAGGTTGGCCTGGCCGTGCTGCCGGACCGCGCCCAGCATGAGCCCGAAGGCGTGTTCGGCGACCGTGATCGTCGTGGCGGAAGGCGTGTTGGCGACCTTGATCCCTTTCTCTTTGGCCGCGGCGGCGTCGACGTTGTCGAGCCCGATTCCGGCCCGGACGATAATCTCGAGCCCTTGGGCGGCTTCGACGACCGGGCGCGTGATCTTGGTCGCGCTCCGGACGACGACGGCGTTGAAACCGGGGATGGTCTGGACGAGGGCGGCCTCGTCCATGCCCGTCTTGACCGTGACCTCAAAACCCGGGATGGCCTTAAGCTGGTCCAGGGATTCCTGGTCGAGTTTGTCGGCGACAAGGATCTTTTTCATGACGGCTCCCTTTCTCTCAAACCCAATTCTCGCGGAGGATAAGCTCGACGGCCTTGACCGCCGCTCCCGTCTCGAATTTATAGCCGAGGTCGTTGAGCGTCATCTCCAGGGCGGTCAAGGCCGTGACGATGTCGAACCCGCCCATGTAGCCCAGGTGGGCGATCCGGAAGAACTTGCCCTTGTGAGGATCCTGAGCGCCGGCGATGTAAGCCATGTATTTGGCCTGCATCGTCTTGACGATCTTGCCGCCCTCGACGCCGGCCGGCGTCTTGACGGCGGTCAGGATGTTGCTCGGTTTTTCGGAGAGAAGCTCGAGGCCGATCGCCTTGACTCCGGCCCGGGTCGCGTCGCCCAGGATGCGGTGATGGGCGTAGAGTTTATCCAGGCCCATGCCCATGATGATGTCGAGGGCCTTCTTCTGCTGGATGACGAGCGTGATGCCCGGCGTCCAGGGCGTCGTCTTGTCGGCCAGGTTCTTCTTGGCCTTCTTGATGTCGAAGTAGAACTTGGCGCACTTGGAGGTCTCGACCAGCTTCCAGGCCTTGGGGCTGAGGGCGATGTAGGCCAGCCCGGGCGGGATCATGAAGGACTTCTGGGAGCCGGAGAGAAGGACATCAATCTGCCAGTCGTCCATCGGACAGGGCATGGCGCCCGTGCCCGAAATGCCGTCCACGACCAGGACGGCGTTGGTCGCGGCGACGACCTCGCCGAACCCCTGAATGTCGAAATAGGCGCCGGTCGAGGTCTCCGAATGCTGGCAGAAGACGGCCTTGGCGTCGGGGTTGGCCTTGAGCTCGGCGGACAACTGGTCCTTGCTGAAGTCCTTGCC
>JALHUR010000317.1 GCA_022867325.1 Candidatus Aminicenantota bacterium
AGGATGCGGCCACTATGCGAGATTACATTACGGTGACGCTAATCCGTGTCCCTTCTGATGCGAGGGCGTAAATTGGGGACACGGATTAGCGTCACCATTTCAAGCTCCTTGTTCTTCCTTCAATCCTCGAACCTCTCCCACTCCTTACGGGCCTGGTCGAGGATCGCTTTGAACCGCGCCTCGCCGCGGAGGCTTTTCAGGAATGGGTCCTTATCGAGGAAGGGATAGTTCCAGAAACCGCGATCGACCGCGTTCTGAAGCCAGTCTAAAGCCTGCTTTTTCTCGCCGAGCACGGCCAAGGACGCGGCCACGATACGAGAGGCTACGCCATTATTTCGACAGCTTGAGAGGAATTCCGGCGTCATAACTCTGGCGACCCTCGGTAGATCTTTTTGAAGGGCCGCCTTGAGCATAACATTGATCCGGGTCAGGGAATAATAGGAGGGCGAAGTGCCCTCGTTCTTATCGATCAACCTAAAGGCCTCCTCCGTACGGCCCTTATAGATGAGAGCCTGTGAGTACCAGAAGGCCAAAGCCGAATCTTCGGAGTGATCCCGAAAAACCGGCCGCCAGGAATCGACCGCCTTATCATAGAGTCCCGAATAAAAGTTTATTCCTCCCGGAATCCAATTATTACCCCAATTTTGTGGGTCGACCTGTTCGAGCTTCTTGTACAATGGAACGGCGGCGGACATGCGGCCGACATATTCGATATAGGTAAAGGCTAAAAAACAGAGGGATACGGGTTCGTCGGGATTCCCGGCCAAAGCCCGCTTGAATGACCGAATGGCTTTTCCAGGATTACCTCTGAAAGCATACTCGATGAGGCCGGCCCAGGCATGGGCTTCCGGTAAGTCAGGATTCTTAGTTAACGCTTTGGCTAAATATTCGTCCGCTTTATTGAGGTTCGTTTCACTCGTTCGGAAATCCAGACCGCACAGCGTCAGATAAGATCCCGCCATGCCGGCATCGAGGAGGGCGGAGTTCCCTTCGAGCTCAATTGCTCTTTTCAGATAGTCCTGGGCCCGGTTCACGGATTCAATTGTGTATAAATCGCTTTCCTGATAAGCGCGGAGGTAATATTCGTATGCGGCTGGATTCTTGATCGGCAGGGTGGATACCTTTCGATTTTCCTCGGCGTTCAGCTTCCGCCCCAGTTCTCGCAGAAGCACGGCGGCGAATTCGACATCCTCGAGCAGTACTATAAGTTCCTCGGGTTTCCCTCCGGCCTTTGCTGAATACGCCCACTCCTTGATCAGGCTTCCGTCCCGCGTTCGGACCAGGGCCGGGCTGACGGAAAGCCGATCACCCGTTTTCCTAACCGTGCCCGTCAAGATCGCCTGGACTTTAAGATCTTGTCCGATTTTTCCGGTATTCGAGGTCCGCCCTTTGAAGCTTCGAGCCGATTCGCGGGCGATATTCTTGAGGTTGGGCCATCCCGAGAGCTTGGGCCGGATCGTGTCCGGGAGGCCGTCGCAGAGGTAATCCAAGCTGTGATCCTCGGGCGTCGCGTTCTCAAAAGGCAGGACGGCGATCGAATCGATAAACGCGCGCGGCTTCGAGATGAGAATGAACCCGAAATAGACCGCCAATCCAAGGAGGCCAATTCCTCCTGCGAAGAAAAATCTTTTCCGGACACGTCTTTTGGCCGCGGAAGCCGGCCGGACCCGGGATGGTTTGAGGCGGGTCGATTTTCGTTCCGTAGTCGGGGTCCCTTCCTCCAGAGCGGCCAAGTCCGTGCCGACCTCCTCGGCCCGCTGATACCGGTCCCCCCTGCCCTTGGCCATACATTTCAGGATGATCAGGCTCAGGTCCTCGGGTACGAGTGGATTCGCTTCCCGTGGATCGGGAGGCGGTTCCGTCTTGTGTTTCAGGGCAATACTCAGGGGCGTCGGACCTTCGAACGGCGCTCGTCCCGTCACCATCTCGAAGAGCACCACGCCTAAGGAATAGATGTCCGACCGGCCGTCGAGGTCATTCCCCTCGACTTGCTCCGGACTCATGTACTCGGGCGTCCCGACGAGGAGGCCCTCCCTGGTCGTTCCTGGACCGTCCATGAGCCTGGCGATCCCAAAGTCCATGATCCGGGCGTCGCCCGCCTTGTCGATCATGATGTTTCCGGGCTTAAGATCCCGGTGGACGATTCCCAGCCGGTGGGCTTCGGCCAGGCCGTCGCAGATTTGCCGGGCGATCGCCACGGCCTTGGCCGTGGTCAACCGGCCGGTCTGGCGGATGAGGCCGCGCAGATCCTGTCCCTGGACATACTCCATGGTGATGAATTGAATTCCGCGGTCCTCCATGAGCTCGAAGACCCGGCCGACGTTCTTGTGGACGACCTTGCGGGCCATGCGCAGCTCGGCGCTGAACCTATCCAGGGTCCCGCGGTCCCGAGCGATGTCGGCACGGATAAGCTTGAGGGCGACTTCCTCGTTAAGCTTCTGGTCGAAGGCCCGGTAGACCTTCCCCATCCCCCCCTGGCCCAGCTCTTCGATGATCCGGTAGCGCTCGGTGAATAGGGCGCCCGAAGTCAGTTTTTGAGCCGGAGTTTCCAGAGTCGCCGTAATGGCTGGAAGGTCGCGGCCGGGATCAAGCGGCATCCCGCAATCTTTGCAGAATTTGGAATCGGCCGGGTTCGAAGTCCCGCATCGGAAGCACGTCCCGGCCTTTCGATCCATCAATCCGATCCGTTAGAACCCCAGTTCCAGCCCCAGCCGGGCGGACATCGGAGGAAAATACCGGGTGGCCCAGCCGTAAGTCGGATTTGGGTCAATCTGATTGCCATTTGCGTCCTGGTTGAAGTAGTGGACCGTGTCGAACTCGACGGGCGACCGGCGGCTGCCGATATGGAAAATGTCCAGGAAAGCCCGCAAGCCGGTCCGAGCCCCGGCGGACTTGGTTATATCATAGACAACGCGGATGTTCAGGTCGAAAATCGACGGTATCCTTCCGGCCGTTCCTCTCTGGCGTATCAGCTTCCAATAAGGCGAACCGAGACGCGATGCGCCCCATTCATCGAGAGGCGTGCCGCTCTGCCAGACGACCGAGGTCCCGATCGTCAGGCCGAAATCCCACCGGTAGGCGCCATTGAACTTGAATACGTGCGTCCGGTCGTTGGGGAGCCAGCCGACGAAGTACTGTTGGTACATTTCGACCTGGTCGAACTGGGAGCCGCAATTAGGCCCAGCAAATCCGTAATCGGACAGCCCGGCGTAATTGCCGTAGTTGCGGGAGAGAACGTAGGAAGCGAAGAACGTGAATCTTTTCCCCATGATTCTCTCGATCGTGAATTCCAAGCCGGAATATTCACGCCGAGCCTTGGGAAAAGCGCTCAGCGGCCCGCTTCCGGGATTGCCCATGAATTGCACTCCGGAGACAGGGTCCGTGCCGTTGTCGATGGCTTCCCGAAGCGTCCGGAAGATGCCGCGGACGCCAACCTTAAACGACTTCCCGAACGTCCGTTCGTAGCCGAGAGAGAACTCGTCATAATGCTGTCCCTTTAAGCCCGGGACCTCGGGTTGAATCTGGCTCGGAAGGATGTACGCAGCTCCCCCGGTTGGATCGACACGCGGATCGTGATCGTAGTTGATCATCCCCCATTGCCCTTTATCCGTACCGTGAAAACTCATGACATAGAGCATCAACTCTTCATAAAAACGGCCGAAGGAGGCGTAGACCTTCTGGGTTCCCAGTTCTCCGAGTTGATAGACGATCCCGACCCGAGGCTGGAATTGATCGAGGATTCTCTGGCTCGCCCGGCCGTCCGAGGCGATCAGGGTCTGCCCCTCCCAACGGAGACCAAAGTTGACTCGAAGCCTCCGGCTGGCTTCCCAGGAATCCTGGACAAACACGGAAGGGGCACGGCTGCGGAAGGTTCCCCCGGAATATACGTCGAGAACCTGATAGGTGTCCTCCCCCAGACGACCGAGCTGCCAATAAGTCCAATCATTATCCAGCCGGGTCTCTCGATAGTCCAGGCCGGCTTTGATTAAATGCCTATCAAGCAGCCAAGTCCCTTTGACGCTGAACGTCGTCTGGAAGCTGGCGTTGTCCATCCGGCCCGCCAAACCTCCACTGATCGAACTGGTCGTATAATCGATGTAACACAGTTCCCGGCCCCGCTCAGTCGACGGCAGATTTCTTTCCAAACGGTTGATCCGGGAGATATCCGCTTCAAGGAAAAAACGGTTACTGACTATTTGCGTCCCTTTCAAAGAAAAATTCACTCCCCCGCGCTCGATCCTTTCCAGAAAGGGATCGGGATTTTCAAAATTCTGGAAAGGTCCCATAGCCCCCCATGTATCGCCGACAGCGTTTCGGACGCTTGGATCGCCATTGACAGTTAGGACGAGGCTTGTCATAGGCGATGCCTGCCAGGTCAGTTTTCCGGCGAAAATGTGGGTTGTGTTCGAGTCGAGTTGGGTGCCGGATCCTGGAAGTTCGACCTCCTCCCTCTCAAAGGTCGGATTATAGGCGGCGAAGAACCACAGCTTGTCGCGGATAATCGGGCCCCCGAGGCTCAGCCCGAAGTCATATTGGGAGAATGCGCCCTTGGGCAACTGGAAGGAACTTGCTCTTGGCTCTCCGGCGAAGCGGCTGTTGGCGAAAAAGCCGAAGACCTGCCCGGAGAATTCGTTCCCGCCCGAGGAGGTGATGACGTTGACAACCCCGCCCAGGGAGCTTCGGTATTCCGCTTCGTACCCTCCGACCTTGACTTCCAGTTCCTTGATGAAATTGTACGGCAAGCGGGTGCCGGACACGCCCCGGAAGGGATCGGTCGTTTCTATCCCGTCAATGAAGTACCTGTTTTCGATCTCGGTCGCGCCCGCGATATTCGCCTCCTCGCCCGCCCACGTGACGGTCGTTCCCGGGAGAAGAAGCATCAGGTTCCTGTAGTTGCGCTGGACCGGAAGTGTCTCGACGATGCTGATCTCCAGGTTTGAGCTTCCGCTCGTCGAAGCCATGTCGATCGTCGGCCGTTCGGCCGAGACCGTGATTTCCCGCGCGTCCTGCACTCTCAGGGTCAACCGGATTTCGCCGAGCGAGGTCGTCCGGCCTAGGCGGACGGCGATGTTCTGGATCGAAGCATCCTGATAGACCGGATGCAGGATCCTGACGCCGTATGTCCCGACCGGTAGACCGATAAAAAGGAATCGCCCTCGGGCGTCCGTGATCGTCTCCCGGCTTCCCTGAAGCGAGGAACTGGAGATGACGACCCTGGCTTCGACAACCGGCAAGCCCTCCGGATCTAGAATAAAGCCATCGAGGCTACCGGATATTTCTTGGGCTCCGACTAAAACGGTCGAAAAAATCACCATGCCGACGGCAAGCACGCTCCGCGCGGTCATGATCCCCCCTTTTCCTCTCTTGTCGGAAAAGAAAGAAGTTTTCTCCTCACTTTAAATTGCCCCCGCAAGACTCTGTTTTAAATATACGCTCGGCCCCGCGGGGATGTCAAGATAAACGTATAGAATACCTAATATGTTAACGAAGGGAGGGCTATTGCATCATTTAAAGGGGACCGCTATTTTGATTGAAGACCTGGTCATCCCCAAGACCGCCCGGAGCTGGCCGCTAAGAGCGAGATCCTGGCCGACCTGGGCGCGGCCACTGCCCTCTACATCAGGATTTGGGACGAGATCAAAGCCGCGAAATAGCCCGCCCCGGATAGCGTCTTCTATTCGTGCGATTTCGGAATCCACCCCATGCCGGACAACATGCCCCTGAAATTCCGCGCATCCAGTATCAAGTTGTGCTTGTTGAAAAGCCAGACGATCTCGTAAAAATCGCGCCGCTCAATGTTGACCGAATGCCGTGAAACCCAATGTTGCCGGACTTGCTCCAACGTTTCTTTGCTGCTGAAAGATTGGATCATGGCGAGCAGCATTTCGTCGCTCAGGTCCGGATGTTCAAATCTGTCTCCGGTGTGAAAAATGCCGCAGCCGCCCGCCATTTCCTTCACAAAGATGATTTTTCCTTCGGCTTTTTTATTGAAAACGGTATGAAGCTTGATCAAGGGATGGGGAACGAATATCAGGTCTTCGGTCAAGCGTTCGATGAAAAGTCCTTTTTCCGGCTTCGGGGAGGGGACTGCATCGGCACCGTCCACCGGGAAAACCGAGGTGAGTTGCCATCCTCCCCGGCAGGAAAAATCTTTGCATACCTTGGGCCTGTTTTCGTAGATGGCGCACAGGTTGTCATCATTTAGATGAGGGCAGGTTCCGGATGCATTCTTTTTCAACTGGTAAGATCGGCTGTTGCATTTTACGACCGGCTTATGGCAGGCCTTTTCCGTCAGCCGGCAAATTTGCTCCGCCTGATACAGGCCGGATTCGTATTCCTTGAGCGACAGGGAAATCTTCCACTTGACCCTACAACACATCGCCTCGCAGACTGAAAGCACATCCAGGCAATCGCCCTGGAAACCGAGTTTTTGTTTTTTGCCGTCGAATACAAGCCGGTTCTTTTTCTTTGGATTATGATCTCCTTTTTCAATCATGAATTGATTTTAAGGGATAATCACTGGAATTTCAAAAGAAGAAATGTTCTTACAGCTGCATCAATAGAATTTAATTCAAGGACAAGACCAACAAGACCGCTCAACCATAGTATGGGGGGCTTCTTGGTCCGATCCGGGCCCGGCACGAGCTCCCGTTTCTTTCAGACGGACTCGAGGATAGCCTTTGTACCTCTGCCCCTAGATGGGAAGCTGTCCCCTGCTCGGCTCCGACCTCCGGGACAATCCCGCGGCCAAATAACCCGCCCTCTTCCCTACAATCCCGGATCGAGAACGGCAGGGGGAGGACAAACGACTTCCACGTCTTCGCCTCTTGCCGCATGGGGAAACCGGATTTTCCACGAATGCAGGAAATATCCCGTTTCGCCGGGAAGCGCGGCGTGCTCATCTTTACCGTCCGCGCGAGGTATTCCCCCCGATTGATAGAGCGGTTCACCCACCAGGGGGAATCCCGCGTGGCTGAGATGGATCCGGATCTGATGGGGACGTCCCGTGGGGATCGTCACTTCAAGGAGTGTCGCATTCTCGTCGGGGAGTCGGCGGATCACCCGGACATGGCTTATCGACGGCCGGCCGCCGGGACGATAGGCGTGGAGGGATGTCGTACGCCGATACGGGACAGGCCCGATCGGTGCGTCCACCGTGAACCTGTCCGCCATGGCCGTTCCCGAGGCCAAGGCCAAATACACCTTACGGATCCGCCTTTCATACATGGCGGCCGCCAACAATCGCGCGGTTCGGGCGTTGCGGGTGAAGAGAATCGCCCCGGAAGTGCCGCGTCCAAGCCGATGAAGCGGCGAACACGCGGCGCCATAACGATGTCGCGCCAGGTAAAGCAGGGTGTTTTCTAGAAACATACCGCCGGGAAGAACGGGCAGTCCGGAAGGTTTCGCCAGGACCAGGACATCCCCATCCTCGAACAATGTCTCAAAATTCCGCGGAGCTTCGGGCTCCTCCCAAGGAAGACGATGGTAGCTCAGGCGGTCCTCCCGATTCAGGGGATGGTCCGGCAAGGACGGCCGTCCATTGAGTAAAACCTGCCCGGCCCGGATCCGCTGCCGCCATGTTTCCTCGGTCGAGTGGGGGTAATGACGGGCATAGAAAGCCGCGACCGAGACGCCTTCGTCCGGTTCGAGCACGCGATCCGGATAGAGATAGCCGTTATTTTTCATGATATCCGGCGGAGCGGGTTTTAGCCCGCTTGCCGCTCAGGCCTTGGACGCATATTCGCCCGTGCGGGTGTCGACGCAGATGACCTCCCCGGTCGACATGTATTCGGGGACCTGAACGACCAGCCCGGTGGACAGGGTGGCCGGCTTCGTCCGCGCCGTGACCGACGCCCCCTTCACGGACGGCCGTGTGTCCACGATCTCGAGGTTGATGAAGGTCGGTATCTCCAGCCCGAGGACGCGGCCCTCAGACCGTATCGATACCAGCCCTTCGATGCCCTCGCTGAGATAGGGCCACTCCTCCTCGATCTCGTCCTTCGTCAGCGTGAACTGGCTATAATCCTGCAGGTCCATGAAGGTGATGCTCGACGCGTCGCCGAACAGGTACTGGACCGGCCGCCTCTCGAAATCGGCCTCGGCCAGGATGTCGTCGCCGCGCAGGGCCTGGTCGACCTTGCGCTTCGACTTCAGGTTGCGGAAACGGATCTTGTACAGCGTTACCGCCCCGCGGGCCGAGGGCGACCGGACCTTGATCGTCTCGACGACATGCGGATCGTCCTCGATCCTGATGACGTCGCCTTTCTTCAAGTCGGATGCTCTGATCATGGGAACGCCTCAATTGTCTTCCTGGCCGCGTCGCCCCTTTCGAGACCGGAGGAGGACTATAGCGCCGGGAGGCCGCCCATGTCAAGAAACGGGCAGGATCCCCGCCCAGGCGCCGGCGTCACATTATCAAGGCTCGGCAGCGTGCCCCTACTAATAAAAAACACCCCGGGAGGAAACAAGGAAGGGTGAGCGCGATCGTGCCTCCAAGTCGTCAATGGCCATTTTCCTCGTCCTCCCTGGTGTTCCCTTCCTCCTGGGAATGCTCATCTACGAAGCTTACTTGAGACTCCCGGGGGGCCGCCTGATTCGGCTCTCCGAGCCCGGGCTCTTCCCGTATTTTCAGAAAGTCCATGAAGTCGACCCCACGCTCTGTCCCAAATGCGGAAGGAAATTATTATCCCTAAACCCGAATTCGCGTTACCGCCGGTCCATGGCCAGGTGGCATAGGTAGATCAACTTGCAGGTGATCTCAAGCGCCTCCCGGGGTGAAGCGGTGGGCAGATCGGTCTTAAAGGGCTTGGTCAGCCGCTCATCGAAGATGGCCTGCGGGAACCACTCCCGGAGTTTTGCGACGACGATAGGAAAGTTGGCCGGGACGGAGGAGGTCAGCCGGGGGCCCAGGAAAGCATAGTCGATGTGGTTCTGGGACATCTCGATGCGGGGATGGGGGGATCTCCTGTCATAAATCTTCACGAAGTCATCCAATTGGAGCGCTTCTCTGCTGGTTTTTTTGGTGACCCGGCGCATGATGGGGAACCCTCCCATCAGCACAGTCGCCGGCACGTTGATCTTGATCTTCGTGGTTGAGATCTCTTCTCGCGTACGACTCCGCATCCTTCCCTTCAAAATCAAGAATATGTCGCCGGTCTCGACTTTCGATTCTCGGCCCATCTTGTCCCGGAATAGGACTTCTCCCTCTCCGGGTTTCACGGTGTGCGCCACGAAACCGGCTGAGTGGTTCCGAAGCTCTGAATCCCCGCACACGAATGCGACAAGTCCGGCATCCCTGATGTTCCGAGCGACCGAGTTCGCCCGGTCGATATCGGTGTCGTGAGCGATGATTCGAGGAATTTCCCCGGCCAGGAGGAGTCGCGTGTCAAAGATCTCCTTGTTAACGAGCGAAGCCACCATCTTCGCGACGTCGGCATCGAGGGATTTCGGGGGAACTACGGCGACATGAACAATGTCCGATTGACTCATGGGTGCGTTCATCAATGTACCATCTGTAAAGTGAAGTTTTCAAGCTTTCGGAGCGCACCCCGTTTCCGGACCATTTTCTATGCAAGTTTAAAATGATGAATCCCTCTTCTCGACCACGCCTGAAATTTATCGCCGGCAGTGCGGTTGTTATATTCTAATGCCTATAATATAATGTATATAAATCACTGATTGCTTTCACCCGCCGACAGAGGAGCATACATACACATGGGTTGGGATCTCGAGGACCATTACGCGTCGCGGTGGCGCAAGCCTTGAAAGCGCTTTTCCGCGTGCTCGGCAGCCGCGCTCCGCATCCGGCTGAGAAGCCCCTGCGCGACGAACTGCTGAGCATCGAAAGACTGGAAGAAAGGGCGAGAGCGCTCGCGGCCAGGTTCACGATCGACCCGCACCCCCGCCGCGCGGCGCGGAACGTCCTGCCGCGCTTCGAGGACAATGCCCGCGTTCTTCGCGGGGCCTACATCACCATGGCCGACGATGTGCACCGGGGGGAGTTCGTCACCCCCGCGACGGAATGGCTCCTCGACAACTTCCATCTCGTGGCGTCC
>JALHUR010000318.1 GCA_022867325.1 Candidatus Aminicenantota bacterium
AAGACGAGGTAGGGATTCTCCCGGATCGGCCATTCGGCCAGGCTCTGAGATGTGCGCCGGTAGAGGTAATCTCCGGTATCAGGGATGGTCACGTAGCGGTATAAAGACCGGTCTCTTCCCAGCCGTCCCAAGAGGTGTTTTCCTAAAACAAGGCGAAACAACATTCGCCATCTTCGATTGGCCCAGATCTCCTTGTAGAACGCCGCCTGCTCTTCGATCGTGGAACAGGAGAGAAAAGCCCGCGCCGTCCGGGGGCTGTGGACCAAGGGCAGGACGTACCGCCGCATCGCGCGGAAGAAACGCTCGTATTTCCCGATCTGAAGGAGGCCCTCCCGGATCAGCGCCGGGCGTCCGTCCCAAAAGCCCCGGGCCGCTTCGGTCAGGAACGGCCGGAGGGCGGCATATATCCGGTTCCGGTCCGGGCAGGGCCGGATGCCGATGAATCCCAGGAGTTCGTCATAGCCGAGATGTTCGATCGCCCGGATCTTGAGCTCGACCAGGAACAATTGAGCCGGGTTCCGGTCGATGACGGTCAGGGAGCGCGGCCGGCCCAATAGGAGCGCAAAGCTGTTGTCCCCCCCGGAGGCGATCGAAAGGACATCGTCTTCCGGCCCGATCTCGAGGGCTTCGAGGGAAGGTCGGGGATCCTCCCAACATTGAGAGTAATGGATCTTCAGGCGGCTCATATGTTCAGCTCGTACAAGGCATATTCCCTTTGGGCGTCCTGGCCGGCGTGGCGAAAGAGCCCCTGGACCCGATTCTCTTTCGCCATCAAGGCGAAAATGATGTCCTGGTAGCCGTGCCGCAAAGCCTGGTCGACGACATAGAAAAGTCCGGCCTTCCCGATCTCGGTTTCCTTGGCCCGCTCTTCCGGAATGGCGCCCGCCGCGAAAAAATTGAGACGGCGGACCCGCCGACGATAAAAAAGAAATTTCGCCAGGCTGAGCGGATGCTCTCGCCCTTTCATCGCCCGGACGGCTTCCGAGAGCTCGTAAAAAGTGACCGCGAACGCGACCAGGCGGTCGGCGTCATCATAAATGAACATCGACATGGGGCGAGCCAGGGCGTAGCGCAGCCGGCCGAAGAGCTGCTCGAATTCCTCGAACGCGATCGGCGTGAATCCCAAAAAGCCGTCGAAAGACCGCGAGATCAAAGCATGCAACTTCCGCAGATCGGCTCGGAGATCCGGGACGCCGGCCGGGACGAAACGGTAGCCTCTATCGAGAAGGAGGGCGTATGGCTCCTTCCCGCGGGCGATCAGGGATTCGAGTTGGGGCCGGCCGCGGATCTCTATCGAATTCCAAGTCCGGCGGCGAGCGAAACCATACCGTTCGAACTGGTCCGGATAATAAGGCTTGTTGTCGGGCTCTCCATAGAAGGGCGCCCGGTCGAATCCCTTGGTCAGAAAGCGGTATCCGTGCCAGATATCGAAATTCATCGGTCCCCAGATCCGCCGGAGCCCGTACTCCTCGCGGAGCCAGTCCCGGGCCGCGTCCAGAAGCCCCGCGGCGACGGTCCCGTCTTCCACGCACTCGAAAAAACCGATCGAGCCGACGGCCGTTCCATCGTCGTCTCGCAGCGCCGCGTTGACCAGCGCGGAAACGCGGCCGACCACTCGGCGTCCTTGATAGGCCAGGAAGTGTTTATGGCCGTTTCCCTCTTTTTTGTAAAAGGGGTAGTCGGGCGAGAGCTGGAGGGCGACGCTCCGGCGCATCGGCGGGATTCGTCGGCGGTCTTCCCGGTAGAGCGAATAGCCGAAATCGATGAACTCCCGGGTGAGGGAAGGATCGAATTGAAACGATGTCATGGACATGGTTCAGAATTCCAGCTCGACCCCGAACACGGGAATCCGCCTGGCCTGGTTCACGGCCGAGACGGTCTTGTCCGTCCGGTTCCAATAATAGCGGGAGATATTCTTGTGGTTGGTGGCATTGATCAGGCTCAGGTAAACGGACAGGACGGCCGCCCTGAAGACGAAACGCCGATCCACCCTGATGAAAAGGGAATGATAGTCCGGATAGCGCTCGCTGAAGAACTTCGACCGGTCGAAGATCCCGATATTGGACGCCATCGACTTCTCCAGGTCGAACGGCGTGCAGGGGATTCCGCCCGCGAAGTTCCAGCGGAGGTTGATGTCCCATCGATCATCCGGCCGGTAGCGGCCGATCAGGGTCAGCAGGATTCGGTTGTCGTAGAGCCGGTCCCTCCAGACGCCGTTAAAATCCCGGTATCGGGCCCGGAAGAGCGAAGCGCTGATCACGGCGCTCAAGCGATCGCCGAATTTTTTTTGGAGGAACAGCTCCACTCCCCGCGAGACGGCGCGGCCTCCGTCGGTCAGGAGGTTGTATTGAAAGTATCCGGTCATCGCTACGTTGTTGTCGAGGATGAACAGGGTGGGATCGTCGGGGGTCTGGGGCATGTTCCGATAGTCCTTGATGTAAAACTCCAGGGTCATTTTAGCGCTTTCGCTCAGCCGGATGTCCGTTCCCGCGATCAGGTGAATCGCCCGAGGATCCTTGAGGGACCTGCTTTGCGGATTGCGGACCAGAAGGAGGGGATAGAGCGTTTGTCGAAACAGGCCCCCTCCGAAATTCAGGGTCAGCCGCCGGCTCGCCTTCCAAGACAGGGACGCCCGCGGCTCGACATGAAGGCGCCGGTTGAACGTGAAATAATCTCCCCGCAAGCCGACCACGAGGGAGACATTTTCCGAAAAGCCGATGCGATGGCTGGCAAAGGCGCCCGACAAGCTTTCCCGGAAACGGCCGTTGATCTGCAGCCCCGGGAATTCCAGCCCCCATCTATCGACATGCGGGGCAAAGTAATTATTGAACGAGGCTCGGACGGCCCGCGCCTCAAAACCGAATTCGAGCTTATGGCGGGCGTTGAAGCGGATGACATTGACGTTCCTTAAGGTGAGCGTGAGCTCGTCCTCGTCCCGGCCCAAGTATTCTCGATTGAGGAATGGATCCTCGAGCGTATCGAGGTTCTTGACATAAGAGCCGGACAGCGACGTCTCCGAGTAGCCCCGATCTCCCCAGACATGCTGCCAGACGATCCCCAGCGTGTTCTGCCTGGTGGAGGCGTTGATGGCGTAATTCATGTCCTTCTCGACGGCGATCTCAATCCCGTAGTCCAATCGGCAGGTCCCGAAGATGTCGAGCACGGTGATCCGGTCCCAAGGGGTCAACCGAAAATCGACCTTGGCATGGATGTTTCCCAGGTTGGGAACAACCCCGATGTCAAAGACTCCGGCCAGGATGTCGTAATAGCTTCTTTTCCCCGACAGGATCCAGGAGCCCTTTCCTCTGGGGAGAGGGCCTTCGACGCTCAGCCCTAACCCGGAGATATTCAGGTCCGCCCGGCCCGCTACCCGGTCGGTTCGCCCTTGCCGGAATTTGATGTCGACGATGGACGACAGCCGGTCCCCGTAAACGGCGGAGAATCCGCCCGGCGAGAAATCGACGTTTTCGATCAGGTCGGTGTTGAGGATGCCGAGGGCTCCGCCGCTCCCGCCCTCCCTCTGGAAATAATTGATGTTGGAGACGGGAATGCCGTCCAGATAGAATCCGTTCTCGAAGGGACTTCCCCCCCGGACGATGAGGTCGTTGAAAAGTTCATTGACGTGAGAGACACTGGGGAAAATGTTGAGGACGCGGCTGATGTCCTCGATCGATCCGGCCATCCGGTTGATTTCGGTATGGTCCAGGTGAAACGGGCTGAGCGGATCCTCCGCTTTCTTTGTGATAGCGTCGGCTTCGACGATGATTTCTTCCTCGGCATCGTAGGGCGTCTCGACCAGCTCGATGTTTTGGACCATGACCCGGCCGGCCAGGATCAGCCGCTCCGTGATTTTATAGGATTTGAATCCCCGCGCCGAAACGGTTAAAGGATAGGTCCCGGCGGGTATAGCGGGGATTAGATAATCGCCCGCGTCGTTCGTGACCGCGGATAGCGGCGTGCCTTCCAGGACGATTTTGGCGTTAGAGATCGGCTTCTTCAAGACGGCGTCGAGAACGCGGCCCCTGAGAATCCCGGTTTCCTCGGCGCGCCCGGACGAGATCATGAGGGCCAGGAGCGCACAAACTCCCAGGCCGAGGGATCCGGCGATTCTAAAGTTTCTCATATCTATTCATGACGCCACCTTCCCTCCGTTTATTCGTGGCCGCCGGAAGTGGGTGACCTTGAAAAGCCCGCGCTTCAACGCCAAGAAGCGGCCGGATGGGCCCTAAGCCTCGTCCCGCCGGAAAGGATGATAAATCATGATGAGGTGGGTGTCAATTCGGGTTGCCGAGAAGAGCTCGATTGCCTTGACCCGTTCGCCGACGCTACCCCGCCTTGAAGGCGGGGCTTAAAATCGGAGCCCCGCCTTTCAAGGCGGGGACGAGAAGCGACACTTTTGTACTCAGCCCCTTTAGAGGGGATGGGGCTGAGTGGGCTCAGGGTTAACCCCGAACAAGCCCCGGCATTCATGCCGGGGAGTCGAGGGGTTGACATCGCGTCAGTCCTAAAAGTACTATTCTGTTTGCCCGCGGAATTCGGGAAAACTCGGGCCGAGATGAGCGCTCGGTTCATGGAAGGACGGAAGAAGAAATGAAAAAGCAGTCGTTAGTGTCGCTGGTCGTATTCTCGGTCGTCTTGATTTCGAGCCTGAGTTTGGAGGCCGCGGATATCGTCAAGCTGACCGTATCCGAAAGCACGGGGAGCGCTCGACGGATCGAACCGGTGACTTCGGGTATCCCTCTGGCGCGCAGTCTCAACATCAAGTCGACGACGAAGCTCAGGCTCGTCGACAGCGCGGGGCGGGCGGTGCCCGCTCAGTTCACGCCGCTCGCTCGCTGGGGATCCACTCCGACGGACGCGGCCGCTCCGATTAAATGGCTGCTGGTGGATTTCCAGGTGAGCTCTTTGGCCGCACGGCAGAAAGCGGTTTACACGCTTCGGAATTCCGGAGCTCAACCTTCCTTTCCGACTCTGACGGTCACCGAACAAGCGTCGACGATCACCATCAAGACCGGGGCGGCGACCTTCATCATCTCCAAGCAAACCGGCCGCTTGTCCGGAACGGGATTCAAGTCCCCGCTCATTTTCCAGGCTGTCGGCTCCGATGGAACCAGCTACTCCGCGTCTAAGGCGACCGATGTGGATATCGTTCTCCAAGGCAAGATGCGGGTTTCGATAAGAGTCAAGGGACAGTACCTCAGCGCGGCCGGCAAGAAGCTCTTGGAGTTCACGAACCGCTACTGGTTCTACGCCGGCCAGTCCTATATTCGGCTTTTCCATACGGTCGAAAACAACACGCCCGGCCCCCTGGACGAGTACGGCCAGATCAGCTGCTACGATATCGGTTCGGCGGGCAGCGTCAGGTTTCGCGACATCTCGCTGGTCGCCGAGACGAACCTCAAAGGCACGATCGGCTATTCGTTGGGCGGCGACAAGGAAGTCAAGGGAACGGCCGGCCAGGACATCAAGCTCTACCAGGATTCGATCGGTACCGCCCACTGGAATCTCTATCCCACCATCAAGGACTGGGACGGCAAGGCCCTCGATGCCAAGCCTCGCATGCAGGCCTATGTCAGCTTCCGGGGATACAAGGCAACGGCCGGTACGACGAGCATCAATACGGGGCAGTCCGCCCAGGGCTGGCTGATTGCGGGGTCGGGGTCGAAGAAATGGGCGGTGGCGGTGAGGGATTTTTGGAAAAGCTTTCCCAAGGCCCTCCGCCTGTCCGCCTCGAAGAAAAAGATTGAGGTGGGGCTCTTTCCCGACGAGTTCGGCCCGGCCACATATAGCTTCTGCTTGAGGGCCGGAGAGCATAAGACGCACGAGATCCTGTTCGACCCCGCCTGCGGCAACAGTACGCTTCCTCGGCAATTCAGCAATCCTTTGCTTGCGGCGGCCGCCTCGAGCTGGTACCTGCGTTCCGGCGCCCTGGGCCGAGTCGGGGCCCGAAACACCGCCGACTTTCCCCTTTACGAAAAATACATCGACTATCAGTTGACGACCTCGCCGGACTACGAGGATTGGTTCGATTTCTTCCCCAATATCTTCGCCTGCCTGGAAGGTCTGGATTTTTACGGAATCTTCGATTACGGCGACGTGCCCTTGGACTACGAAGGCTATCATGTCTCGCCGATGAACCTCAAATACAACATGGACCACGGCATGTGGGTGCAGTGGCTGAGGGGCGGGGACGCGCGCTATTTCGCGCTGGCCGAGGCGGCCGATCGCCATATCGCGGACCTCGACATCCTCCATTTCCTGCACAAGCCGCGCCATTGGAGCGACGGAATCATGATCGGCCACAGCTACCATGACGAAGAGGGATTCAAGAATCCGCACCGCAACTACGGAGGCGCCAGTTGCGATCTGGCCGCGGGCATCGCCGGGATGATTCAATGTTACTATCTAACCGGCTACGAGAAAGCTTGGGAAGCGGCCGTCGAGCTGGCCGATTGCTTCTACTACCGTATTTCCAACGATAAGCTTCTTACAAAGTACTTTCCCAAGAGCAGCGGAGAGGGCTACGCGCTGATGGAATATATAGACGGGATATGGGCGACCCAGGAACGTCCGGCCGCTCATTGCATCAACGCGATGGTGGCGGCCTATGCCGCGACCGCGGATACTCGCTATTTGAACGCGGCCCATGCCATCGTCGGTTGGGCCGATCCCGCCAAACAGCCCTACATCAACGGGCCCACCGGCAAATCCGGAGATGACGACTATATGAGTCCCCAGTTCCTCAATTACTACTGCAAGAGCCTGGGGTTTTATCTGGACACATTGGCCGAATTTAAGCAAAGCGACAAGTATAACGCCGCGAAACGGATCGTCACCTTCCAGAACTTCATGCGAACATATGTTTGGGTCGACGTCAAGGATATCGGGTTCGGGGCCCGGGCCGGCTACCCGTATCGATGGTATTTCAACAGCAGGTCGGATAACAAAGTTCCCGATTTATCGAGCTGGCTGACGCTGGGAGCGGATGCCATGATACTGGCCTACGAGAAAGGCAAGGAGAAAAACTATCTCGATAGGGCTAAGGTGCTGTTCCGGACCGGCACCAATGATCCCGCCTGGGAGGACGACGCGAACACATACACGTCGACCAAGGAAATGGCCAACGCGGTCGTCTTCGGCAACAACTTCATCTGGCACTGGACGAAAACGCTCGCGTCGAGAATGCGCTGAGCGCGCTTCGATGCGATTCGCGACCGGTTTAAGACTTGAATTTGAAGTCCTTTTCCCGAAACAGCTTCAGACACGCCGCGACCACTTCGGGATCGTAGAGGACGCCTTTGTTCCGTTCGATCTCCTCTATCGCTGCCTCGATCCCAAGGGCGGGACGGTAAGGCCGATGGGAGGCCATGGCCTCCACGACGTCGGATACGCAAAGAATTCGGGCCTCAAGAAGGATGTCATCGCCCTTCAGCCCCGCCGGGTATCCGGATCCGTTCATCCGCTCGTGATGCTGGAGGACTATTTCGGCGACGGGCCAGGAAAAGTTTATGTCGCCGAGGATGTCGTGGCCGACTTCGGGATGGGTTTGGATCAGCTTTAATTCGGTTTCGGTCAGGGAGCCCGGTTTGCTCAATATTTCGGCGGGGATGGCTATCTTTCCGATGTCATGAATGGTCCCGGTCAGACGCAGGCCTTCTACGCGTTCCGTGTCCAGCCCCATTTCCCGGCCGATGGCCCGGGCCAGATCCGCCACCCGTCTTTGATGCCCGGCGGTGTAGGGGTCTCGCTTTTCGGTTGTCGAGGATAATACCTGGATGATTCCGCCGAGAGCCTCGCGCAGGCCGCCGAGGGTTTCCCGGAGATTTTCCTCGGCCTTTTTTTGTTCGGTGATATCTTGATAGATCGTCTGAAAATGCTTTTGGCCGTTCCATGAAATATCTTTTCTGATGACCCGAAGGCGCCGGATTTCGCCCGTTTTCCTGAGGATGTTTATTTCATATTCAGAGGAACAAACCTCTCCGTTCATTCTTTTCTTTTTTCGCGATTGATATTCGGCGTAACTTTCAGGCGTATATCGATTTTTCAGGGGTGTCGATCTCATCTCCTCGATATCTTTATAGCCGTAAATGTCCAAGATGGCCTGGTTGGCATAGAGCGTTTCGCCTTTGGCGCTAACGACGCGAATCCCCAGCGGGGATTCATCGATGGACCGGCGGAAGTTCGCTTCGGCCTGACGTCGCGCCTCCTCGGCGCGCTTGCGCTCGGTGATGTCGCGGAAGAACCCCACGCTGCACTTCCACCCACCAATTGTGATGCCGCTCGCGTTGACATCCGCATAGATGATCGTGCCGTCCTTCCTGAGACATGGTATGTCAGGTGAAACTTTTTTGTCTCCGCGGGCCTGGGCTTCGAAGTCGGCCACGATCCACTGCAAATTCTCTTTCGGGTGAATGGCGGCCATGTCCATCGTCCTCAATTCCTCTTCCGTATATCCGAGCATTCGACATATTGCCGGATTCGCGTACTTAAAGGCTTTCGTTTCAAGGTCGGCGATCAGGATGCCATCGGCGCTGTGTTCAAAAAGCGCGCGGTACCTTGCCTCGGATTCTCGCAGCGCCACATCCGCCCTCTTCCTCTCCTGCCGTATCCTCGCTTCGCGCATCTCCCTCTCTATCGCGACTACGAGTTTGGCGAGTTTATCTTTCATCAGGTAGTCGTGCGTCCCGGCTTTCATCATGGCGACAGCCGTGTCCTCCCCGATTTTGCCGGACACAATTATGAATGGGATATCGATTTCCCTTTCCCGTACAAGTTTCAGGGCTGCTGGTGCGCTGAACCGCGGCATTTGATAGTCGCACAGGATAACATCCCACTGCTCCCGGTTAAGGGAGTCGGTCATGGCTTCAGGGGTGGCCACCCTTTCCCACCTCGGGTCATAGCATCCCCTACGCAGTTGATGTAGTATCAGCTGGGCGTCATCTTCGGAATCCTCGACGAGTAGAACGCGAAGCAGAGTCGTCACGGTTTCATCTCCTTCAGGTTTATAACCCCCTGCTTTTTGGTGTAGCTTCGTTCAGAACAAGCCAGTAGAGTCCCATCTGTCTTACAGCTTCGGCGAAGCGGTTGAAGTCTACAGGCTTGCGTATGTAGCTGTTGCATCCAGATTTGTAGCCATTGACAACGTCGTTCTGCTCCTTTGATGATGTCAGGATTACTGTGGGGATCAGCTTTGTTCTCTCATCGGCTCTGAGCTTTTTCAGGACTTCGAGGCCGTCGATCTTTGGGAGCTTCAGGTCAAGCAGAATCACAGCAGGCAGGCCGTTGTTGCCTTTGTCAGCAACGCCATCCTTCCCAAAGAAGAAATCCAGCGCTTCAGCCCCGTCGCGCTTCACAATGACCTCGTTCATTAAGTTGCTCTTCTTGAATGCTCGAAGCGTCAGCTCAACATCGTCAGGGTTATCCTCCACCAGTAGTATTATCTTGTCGTTCAGCATGGTATGCCTCCTATATTATTATTGAAGACTGAAATAGAAAGTTGCGCCTTTGTCCACCTGCCCCTCCGCCCAGGCCTTACCTCCGTGGCGGCGGGCAATACGCTGCACAGTAGCCAGGCCGATCCCCGTGCCGGCATATTCCTCCGTCGTGTGCAGGCGCTGGAAGGGGGCGAACAGCTTATCCGCATACGCCATGTCGAAGCCGGCCCCGTTATCGCGGATGAAATATACCTTTTTCTCGCCTTCCTTCGTAGATCCGAACTCGATTACGGCTTCTGATTGCTTTCCCGTGAATTTCCAGGCGTTACCCAGCAGGTTTTCAAGGGCGACGCGCATCAGCCTGGGATCAGCCGTGTCTTCAAGACCTTCGGCGATTTTGATATTGATGAGCCGTTCAGGCTGGGACTTCTGCAATTCATCTATAATGGACCAGGCAATCTGGGTCAGGTTAACCTTTTCAATGTTCATCTCACTGCGCGTGATCCTGGAAAGCTTGAGTATATCGTCTATGAGCTGCGCCATGCGCTGAGTGGATGCCCTCACTCTCCTCAGGTAATCCTTGCCTTGTACGCCAAGCTTATCCTCGTAGTCTTCCAGGAGCGCGTGGCTGAACCCGTCAATTGTCCTCAGGGGGGCGCGCAGGTCGTGGGACACGGAGTAGGCGAAGCCCTCGAGCTCACTGTTCAAGGCTTGGAGCTCGGCGTTGTTACGCCTGAGGGACTCGTTGAATCCCTGGATGGCCATCTCCGCCTTCTTGCCCTCGGTGATGTCGCGGTTCGATACGCGGCGTCCTTTGTATGTCCCATCCTCGCCCGTTATCGGGCGGCAGACATGCCCTATCCAATGCATATTTCCTCTCGAATCGATTATCCTGAAGCTCCAGTCGGTCGAGTCGGTTCTCTTTGTCCCGATATGATAATCGTCGACATGCGCTTGGAACACCCCCAGGTCATCGGGATGGACGATGGTGTCTATGAGAGTGGGATATTTGTAAAATTCCTCTTGGGTGTACCCAGTGATGCGCTCGCATGACGGCGATATATACAGCAACCGTCTTTGGGCGTCGGCCCAATATTCCCAGTCGTATGTGAAATCCGCCACGGTTCTGAACCTCTCCTCGGATTTCTTCAGGTCCTCTGTGCGCTCTGCAATCAGTTGTTCGAGATGGTCCCTGTGCTTCTTGAGTTCCTTCTCCGCGTCCCTCTGTCCAGTGACGTCCATGACAGCGGATTGATAACCTATGACCGTTCCCTTTTCATCCTTGATCGTGGTCGCCAGGCCGTAGGCGACGAAGGTCGAGCCGTCCTTCCTCTTCGCGAGGTAGTCTCCCTCCCATTGACCGGTGCTATTCAGGGCTGTGACTATAGCAACCGCATCGTTGTAATCGTTGACGAAATGCAGAAGGGGTTTTCCGATGACCTCGTCCTTGCTCGGATATCCCCAAACCCGGAGGAACGCTTCGTTGGCTTCGGTGATATTGCCGTTCATGTCCGCGATGCTGTTGGCGGCGATGGAAGCGTCGAACACAAGGTTCTTGAGCCGCAGTGCCTTGCTCATCTGCTCCGCCCGGTCGCGCGCCTCGACGGCATCCGTCATAATGTTCAGTGCCGCCTTGCGGGATTTGAGCAAGGTTTGCTCCTCCTGCTTGTGCTCGGTAATGTCCGAGATGGCGCCGATCCACTTGTAGGGTTCTCCCCGCCCGTCCCTGAGGGCGGTGCCGCGCGCCGACCACCACCGCCACTCGCCGTTCTTATTCCTGATGCGATATTCTAAGGCATAGGGCGTGGCGCCTTTGAGCTGCCCCTCGACCGCCTTCCAGACCCGTTCCTTGTCCTCCGGATGCAGTGTTGTAGCCCAGCCGCCGAGCGTCCTGGGGAATCCCTGGGGGGGATATCCCATGATCCCGTCGATGTTGCCGTACCAAATGAGCGTTTCTTTGAGGTCCCACTCGTACACGATATCAGTCACGCTCAGGGAGACCGTGCGAAACAGTTCTTCGCTGGCTTTGAGTTCCTCCGCCGACTCCGCCTCTTTCCGGTAGAACCGGACGCGCTGCTGCCGCCAGACCAGGCCCACCCCGGCCCCCGCGCTGAAGAGCAGGACGCCGACCATGACGATCACCTGCCAGAGTTGCGTGTGCAACGGCGCATATACTTCCTCGGCGTCTATGCGAGCGACCAGCGCCCACGGCGAGTCGGGAACGGTGCGCAAGGCCGCCATCACAGGAACGCCCCGGTAGTCCACGCCTTCCATGATCCCCTCCCGGCCGAGAGCGGCCTGCACCGCAGGCATGGTGACGCGGTCCAATGGCGAGCGCAGGTTCAGTGCGGTGTTTGTCTGGAAACGGAGTTCATTCAGGAAGACGGCTTCGTTGCCTTCCCGGCGGACGAGCAGCGTCTCCGCCGTCGCGCTGGGCGTCGGCCAGCGTTGGATGAAAGGGTAAAGATACTTGGCCGGGTCAATGCACAGAACGAGCACGCCCAGCGGCCGGTTGCCGTCCGCTTCGTCGAGAATCGGAATCAAGACTGCCAGACGAATCTGCTGATCGTGCGTACTGCGATAAAAATCCTGAATCGTCACCTGCCCCGACCGGCTCGCTTCGGCAGCGTGCTCAACCACTTCGGCGGTCACCGCCGGCAGTCCGGCGGGCGCGGACAGGCGGGTGACGCCTTGGGTATCCAGCAGCCGGACTTCGTCATACTGGTAGTGGGCCTCATATTTCCCGAACCAGTTCTGAAGCTTGCGTTGCGCGTCTGCGTCCGCCGGCTTTTCCACAACGCGCCGCACCAAGGCGGAGAGGGTGGCGTTCTTGAACATGATGCCGCCATCCGCCAGCCGCTCCTGACGCCACAGCACCAACTCGCCCACCTTCAACTCCGCAATGGCGGAGAGCTCGCGTTCCACCTCGGCGCGGAAGTGCTGCGCAGACTTACGGTAAGAGAACCAGCCCGCGATGAGGATGCCCGCCGCCAGCACGAAGAAAATCAGGGCGAAGACAAAGGCCGGTTTGGAAGCGTCTCCGGGCAATCCGCGCTGCCGGGTCATGCGCTACCTCCGCCCGGCGGCGTCGGAGCCGGGCCGGCACCGGGAACGCTGTCAGTCTGAAGCTGGTCCGTCGCATGGCGCGGCGGTTCGCCCAGGCGACGGCAAAGCTCGTTGATTTCCTGTTTCAGTTCGATCATGCGCAATTCCCGGCCGACCACGGCGCGGTTGAATTGCTCCAGTTCGTCGTTGCGGGCCCGCAAGGTTTAGCTCTGTTGCCGCATCGCCTCCTCCGCCCGCTTGCGCTCGGTGATGTCGGTAAAAGTGCAGGCGTATTGGTTTGGCGCTGGACGAAACGCCGACATGTCGAAGGTAATGCCCAATTCAGCGGCATGGTTCTCGAAATGGGCCGGCTCACCGGTCAGCGCCACCCGGCCAAACGTCTCTATCCAACGCGGTTCGAGTGCGGGAAACACTTCCAGAATTGTCTTGCCCACCACCTCTTCCGCCTTCCTCCCGGTGATGCGTTCAAAAGCCGGATTGACGGCCAGGTAACGGCTGTTAATCGGACGGCCCTGCGCGTCGCAGATAATCTCGCTGTGGGCAAAACCGTTCTGCATTTCGCGGAACAGTATCCGATAGCTCTCTTCACTCGCCCACAGCTCCTTAGAGGCATCGTAGATGTTCGCGAGGCTCAGTTGGATGCTGTCGCGAAAACGATCTATCAGATGGTGAGTCTGCTGAGTGAACGCGTTTTCCTTCTTGTCGAGGATGCAGATGGTGCCGTAAAGCTCGCCGTTTGGCCAGGTGAGAGGAAGGCCGCAGTAGGAAATCATGCCCAGCTTGATGTCCGGATTGTCGTTCCAGTCCGGGTCTTTCAAGGCATCGGGCACCACCAGTTTGCGCTGGGTGCTCATGACGGTTTCGCAGTAGAGCCCCGTATCCAGCGGGGCCTTTTCGCCGTGATGGTAAACATTGCCGGGGCTGTGGCTGCTGAGGAACACCTCGATTTCGCGTGTATGCACCCGCATGATGAGCGCCGCCGGAATCCCCGCGATTTCCGCCAGCAAATCAATGGTGACCTGCCAGTTCTCGATCACCTTCGCGGGCACCTCGATCTCATCCAGGATCGGGTATTTTGGTGCTTTTATTTCGGCTGACATCTTTCGCCTCTTTCATTTTTTATCCGGTTGTTGTCAATAGGCACCAAGATTGCCAGACTGATTTTCTGGTCGTTTTCACTGCGATAGAAATCCTGAAGCGTCACCTGGCCGGATTGCAGGGCGTTTGAAATACCCTTGGCTACAGATGTGGAAACAGTCGGCAGGCCAGCGGGCAATGACAGGCGAGTGACGCCTTGCGCATCCAGCAAGCGAATCCGGTCATACTGAAAGTGCAACCCGTATTTATCGAGCCACGCATGTAACTGCCGTTGTGCGTCCGGGTCCTCCGGCTTTTTCAGAAAGCGCCGCACCAAAGCCGAGAAAGAGGCGTTCTTGAACAAGATGCCGCCATCTCCCATCCGCTCCTTGCGCCACTGCGCCAGTTCGCCGACTTTCAGTTCCGCAATGGCGGAAAGCTGATGCGCGGCTTCGACGAGGAATTGCCGCTCGTAGTTCCGGTAGTAAGAGTAGCCGGCGGCGACGATGCCCGCCGCCAGCACGAAGAAAATCAGGGCGAAGACAAAGGCCGGTTTGGACTCGTCTCCGGGCGATCCGCGGAGCCGGGTCATGCGGTACCTCCGCCCGGCGGCGCCGGAGCCGGGCCGGCACCGGGAACGCCGTCAGTCTGAAGCTGGTCCGTCGCATGTCGCGGCGGTTCGCCCAGGCGGCGGCACAGTTCGTTGATTTCCTGTTTCAGTTCGATCATGCGCAATTCCCGGCCGACCATGCCGCGGTTGAACTGCTCCAGTTCGGCGTTGCGGGCGCGGAGTTCCTCCACCTTTTGCCGCAGTGACTCCTCCGCCCGTTTGCGCTCGCCGACCTCTTTCGTAAGCGCCAGCGTTCTTTCCTAGACCAGGTCTTCCAGGTGTTCGTTCAGCGATCTCAACTTTTCCTGGGTTTGGGTCAGTTCGGCGTTCTTACGGACCGCCGCTTCATAAGTGGATATAAGCAGGGTGAGCATCTGTTGCTGGTCCGCCGTGATGAAGCGCCTCTTGCCCGCGAACAGGATTTCCACACCGATACGCACCCGCTCACCTTTACGCAGTTTTCTGTTGGCAAGTATCTGCTCTATGCTCGAGAGGAGGTAATCCTCGCTGTAGGGTTTGGTAATAAAATTGTCGGCCCCGCAGGCAAGCCCTTCAAGCACACCCTCTGAGTTGGAGAGGGAAGTCAGCAACATCACTGGAATGTCTTGCGTGCCTTCGTCCGATTTGATCCGTTTGCACACGGCGTAACCGCTCATTTCCGGCATGATAATGTCACTGATGACCAGTGCCGGTTTGTGTTTGCCCAAGAGGGCAAGCGCCTGCTTGCCGTTATTCGTTACCGACACTTTGTAGTGATGTTGTTCCAAGAGGTATCTCAACTGTTCCGCCTGTGTGGGACTGTCCTCGACAATGAGGATGTGAACCAGTTCTTCGCTGGGATTGGTTTTGGCGCTCATTAACATCCTCCATTTCTTGTCTTGACCAGAGCGGCCAGCATGGCGGCAATGCCTTCCGGAGGAAGGACATACGTTGCCGCGCCAAGTTTGATTGCCTCGCCCGGCATGCTGTGCACAACGGAACTGTCTTCGTCCTGCGCGATGGTTATGGCGCCCTTTTCTTTCATTGCTTTCAATTCCTCCGCCCCATCTCTCCCCATGCCGGTTAACAGCACGCCAACCTCGGCCGGACCCAATGCCTGCGCGACAGAGCGGAAGAGATAGGAGACCGAAGGCCGCATGCCGTTCTCCGGGGCACCGTCGCTGAGTACGATACTCAAGCCATTCCCCACGCCAAGGTGGAAACCGTTCGGCGCGACGTAACAGTGTCCGGGTGCGGCACGTTCGCCGTGCAACGCCACGCTGACCGGGAAACCGGACGCGCCGGAAAGCCAGTCCACGAAACCTTGCGCGAATCCCTGTGCGATATGTTGAACAATGAACACAGGAAAAGGAAAGTCCTGCGGCAAGCCTGAAATGATTTCTTTCAGTACCGGAGGTCCTCCGGTGGATGCGCCAATGGCAATGGCCCGGATTCCGCCTGCTCCCTTTAACGGCGACGCAATAGGCAAAGGCGCGGCTAGACGCACTTTGGATGCGGGAGGAAAACGTTTTACCACCTTGACCTCGGACATCAGTTTTACCGTTTGTATCAGTTCCCTGGAGGCCGCCTCAAACTCCTGGTGATTGATGCCTGGCGGACGGCGGACAACAGCCAAGGCGCCTGCTTCAAGTGCGCGGAATGTGGAGGCGACTTCTTTTCCGCCTGAACTTCCACTTACGATGACAATCGGCGCCGGGAAGGTCTCCATGATCCTTCTGGTCGCCTCAAAGCCGTCCATCATTGGCATGTGGATGTCCATCGTAATGACGTCGGGTCTGTTCCGCCTGAGGGTTTCCAGTGCTTCCACGCCGTTGTTTGCCGTGCCCACAACCTGGATCGCGGGATCGGAAGTTAGAACGTAGGTCAGGAATTTACGTGCTACTGGCGAATCTTCAACTATGAGGACCTTTATCACCTCTGTCTCCTTCTTGTCATTTTATTAAATCAGTTTTTGAATCACACGCAGCAAATTGCTCTGATCAAAACTGCTCTTGATAATATATGCATTCGCGCCAGCCTCGATGCCGCGCTCGCGGTCTTCGCGCGATTCGAGCGCAGTCACCAACACCACCGGCAACTCGCCTAACCTTTTATCGGCCCGAATTTTTGTGGTAAGTTCAAAGCCATTCATCCGCGGCATGTCCACGTCCGACACGGCCAAATCGAATTCGCCGGTCCGGATCTGGGTAAAGGCGTCTGCGCCGTCAACGGCCGTGGCCACCTGGTAGCCGGCGGTTTCCAGGATGTTCTTGAGCAGTATGCGCGCCGTGATTGAATCCTCTACCACGAGAATGTTTGCTTTCTTTGCCGGGGCTGTCCCGGCGACCGCCTCCTTGCGGGCGGTTGCGGCCGATCGCACGGCCGATTTCATCAGGTCCGGGACGTTGAGCACGGGCGCCACCTTGCCGGTGCCCAGGACGGTGGCGCCGGCGATGTTACGCACGCGGCTCAATTGGTTCCCCAGTCCCTTCACCAGCACCTCCAGCTCCTGCAGGACCTCATCGACCAGAAAAGCAATGCGCTTTTCGGCGGAGGCGAGGACAATTACAGGCATGTAGTTTATCTCTGCGATGCCAGGAGTTACATGCGCCGCAGACTCGTTTTTCCGACCAGGCAATTCCAATGTGTCACGCAACCTCGCCATTGGGAGGATTCGCCCGTCCAACTTAATTGTTTCCCGGTTTTCAATGGTCCTGATGTCCTCCTTTTGCACCCTCAACACGCGTTCGACGTTAATGGCGGGCAGGACGAACAGATACTCGTCCACCCGCACCAGAACTCCCCTGAAGGTGGCAAGCGTCATGGGCAGGAGAAGCCGGAATGTGGCGCCCACTCCCGGTTGGCTTTCCACGGACACGCTGCCGCCGAGTTTCTCCACCTTTTCGCGCACAATCGCGAGGCCCAGACCGCGACCCGAAATGTCCGTGATGATGGGGCTGGTGGAGATTCCGGAATGAAAGATAAGATGCAAGGACTCCTGTTGATCGAGTTTCCCGGCGTCATCTGCCTGAAGGATGCCCAGTTTCATCGCGGCCGCCTGGACTTTTTCCAAATCAACGCCGGAACCGTCGTCCGATACGGAAATTTCCATCTGGCGGTTGTCTTTCGCAACGAAGCTTATTCGGATTGTCCCACAGGACGGTTTGCCCCCTTGCGCGCGGTCTTTCGGCTTTTTTATGCCGTGGTCAACGCAATTACGGACAAGGTGGATGAGGGGGTCTTTCAGTTCCTCCAGAATACACTTGTCAATCTCAATGTCCGCGCCTTGGATGACCAGTTCCACCTCTTTGCCCTGGGCGCGTGCAAGATCGCGGGCGAGCTTGGGAAGGACCTCCACCAATAAACCGACCGGCAGCATTAAGGCATTCTTCATCGCATGCAGGTGATCGTCCACCATGCGCTGGAGCACACGTTGGTCCTGTTCAACGGCCCGGGTCGTAGCGGCCACCTGGCTTTGGATCTCATTCAGGCGCTCCTCGTACCACGCCAATAGTTCATCCCATTCCGGCCCGAGGGATTGCCGGCCTTTCCATTTATTTGATTCCGTCTTCCATGAAACCATCGTACGGTTGATCTCCCGCAATTCCGCCACGCGCTGGCCGGCGGCCATTTTAGCCGACATCATTTCCTCGGCCTGGAGCAGGAGAGGATCCAGCTTGGCCAGGGGAATTCTTACGGTTTCCATTGAAATGGACGGTCCTTCCGCGGGCCGGGGCGGCGCGGCTTCAATTTCCCCGACCGCGATCGTTCCGGGTTCTTTTAGTTGCCGGACCAGTTCCCGAATGCGCGATCGGACGGCGAGGGAACTTTCTTCCTCCGTGCCGGCGACCAGTTGCGTCATGACATCCATTGCCTGGTGAAACAAATCATACAGCGCAGGAGTCAAGGCAATCTCCTGCCGTTTCAGCGCGGCAAATGTACTCTCCATGGGCTGGCAGATGGACTCGATGTCCTGCAGGCTCACGGAACGGGCCGCGCCCTTGAGACTGTGCGCCTCCCGGAACACGGTCTCGATCACCGCTGCGCGTTTCTCCGGGGCAGGGGTTTTCTCCAATTCGATCAGACCGGCAGAGATCGCGCGGACATGCTCCTCCGCTTCAATCCTGAATGTCGCTCTTAATCGTTTGAGAAATTCGTCGTTCTTCTTATCCATTTATGTGTGACCGCCATTACGCCTTGAATTGTTCCACCAATCCCTTCAGTTTTTGTCCCAACTCATTCAGGTTCCTGGCAGCGGTCTCAGCTTGCTTCATGCTGGCCGCTGTCTCCGTTCCTGCCTGATTGACGTTCTCCATGGCTGTCCCAATCTGGTTCATTCCCACGACCTGCTGCTGACTGGACGCCGCAATCTGCGTTGCGGCCTGGACCGCCTCTGTGCTGCTCTCAGCCAGCACCCGGATGGCCTCTCCAGCCTGCGCAGACTGTTTCACTCCGGCCTCCACGGCCTTGCTCCCCTGTTCGGTCGCCATTACCGCTGCGCTGGTCGCCTTCTGTACATCGTTCAAAATGGTGCGCACCTGCGCAGTGGCCTGCTTGGACTGCTCGGCAAGGCTTTTAATCTCCTGCGCCACCACGCCGAACGCCTTGCCTTGTTCCCCTGCCCTGGCGGCCTCGATGGCGGCATTGACCGCAAGAAGGTTGGATTGATCGGCAATATCGTTAACAGAAGCGATGATGCCGCCAATGGATTGGCTCTGCTCGCTCAACCGCACGATGGTTTGTACGATGGATTCCATTTGCTCGCGTATGTGGCGCATTCCAACCGTTGTTTCTTCAACGGCCTTCTGCCCGGTCCGGGAGACTTGTTCCACGCGCTGCGCGCTGTCCGATACATTTTTCGCCTTTTGGGAGGAGAGATCTGCGGCCTGCCGGACTTCCTCTACCGTGGTGGTGGTCTCGCTGATGGCGGTGGCGTTTTCGGCGACGCTGGAAGCGACCTGCGTGGTCGCGGCCAGAATCTCGCTGGAAGAGGTGGCCAGGACGTTCACGGTGTCCTTAACTTCCGATAACACATTCGTGAGTTCGGCGGTACGTTCTTTCAACTCTTCATCCTTCCGCTTGCGCTCGGTGATGTCGCGGGCCGCGGCGAAGACGCCAAGCACTTTCCCGTTCACATCCTTGTAAACAGAGGCATTGTAAAGAACATCCACTAATTTTCCGTCCTTGTGCCGGATGGTCAGGGAATAATCAGCAACAGATCCCTTAGCAAAAACCTGCTGATATCCTTCTCTCGCTTTCTCCGGCTCTGTGAAATAATTTGAAAAGTC
>JALHUR010000319.1 GCA_022867325.1 Candidatus Aminicenantota bacterium
CCGAAATGGACGCCGGCCAGGAGCCAAGAAACATCCGCGTAGTCCAACCCCACAAGGCCGGCTCCCATGGGACTGGCCGTGATCGCCTTCACGCATCCCCCCCTTCGTGAGACAGGATAAGTCAACCGGCCTTTTCCGTCAAGCGCGGCCTCCCGAGTTTGACATGTTCCTGGGCGCTGTGCTATAAGCCGGGAGGAGGACGCCGATAAAGAGACGCGAGTTCGTCAAGTCCATCAGCCTGGCGTCGCTGGCCGGCACCCTCAGCCGATATCGATTCTCCCGCGAAAAGGCCCTCTCCCCTTCCCCGCCCAACATTGTCTTCATCATGGCCGACGACCACGCCGCGCAGGCCATCGGCTGCTATGGGAGCCGTCTCAACAAGACCTCGCACATCGACCGGATCGCCCAGGGAGGCGTGCGGTTCGACAACTGCTTTTGCACCAACGGGATATGCGCCCCAAGCCGGGCCACCATCCTCACCGGAAAGTACAGCCATCTCCATGGGGTTCGCGACAACGCCCACGTTTTTGACGGGTCGCAGGGGACCTTCCCCAAGCTTCTTCAGGCGGCCGGCTATGAGACGGCCCTCATCGGCAAATGGCATCTTCAGAGCGACCCGACAGGTTTCGATCTTTGGAGCATCCTTCCCGACCAGGGTGAATACTATAATCCCGACCTGATCGAGATGGGCACGACAAGACGACGCGCGGGGTATGTCACGGACATCCTAACCGACCTGGCCGTCGATTTTATCGAGGCGCGCAGAAACTCGTCACGGCCCTTCCTGCTGATGCTCCATCACAAGGCTCCGCACCGGAACTGGCAGCCGGCCGTGCGGCACATGACGCTCTATGACGACGCGAAATTTCCCGAACCGCCGACGCTGTTCGACGATTATGCGACCCGATCCCGGGCGGCCGCGGAACAGGAAATGACCATCCGGGACCACCTGAGTCTCGAATCCGACCTCAAGCTCGGGCCGCCGCCGGAGAGGCTTGACGAAGCCCAGAAAAGGGCTTGGGAGGCGGCCTTCGGCCCGAAGCGCGAGGCGTTCCGCAAGGACGGGCTCTCGGGAGACGCGCTCGTCCGCTGGAAATACCGCCGCTACCTTCAGGACTATCTCGGCTGCGTGGCCGCGGTTGACGAAAGCATCGGCCGCGTCCTCGACGGGCTCGACCGGACCGGCCTCGCGCCGAATACCCTTGTCGTTTACACCTCTGACCAAGGGTTCTTCCTGGGAGAGCACGGCTGGTTCGACAAGCGTTTCATGTACGAGGAGGCGCTCCGGATGCCGCTCCTCGTGCGTCTGCCCGGTCGCATCCCGCCCGGTTCGGTCAATAAGGACATGCTCACGAATGTGGATTTCGCCCCCACCTTTCTCGATGGCGCCGGTCTGAAAAAGCCCCCCGCTATGCAAGGGAGGTCATTTTTGCCGCTTGCCACGGCCCGGCGGGTGTCCGGGTGGCCCGAGTCGATCTATTATCATTATTACGAATTTCCGGCCGTCCACATGGTCAAGCGCCATTACGGCGTCCGGACCGAGCGGTATAAGCTCATCCACTTCTACTATGACATTGACGCCTGGGAACTTTACGACCTCGCGAGAGATCCCCGGGAGCTCCACAACGTCTACGCCAACCCGGCCTACGCCAAGGTCCGCCGCGAGTTAGAGGACGAACTCCTCCGGCTTCAGAAGCTCTACGGTGACTCCGAGGAGTTGGCCCGCCGTTTCGTCGAAACCGACCTCAAGAAGTGACATCAGCATCCGCCTTTCACATCATGGCCAAGCCTGCGGGGGCGCAGTGCAACTGCCGCTGCGACTATTGCTTTTACCTCGAGAAGACGCGCCTTTACCCCGGCTCGAGCTTCCGGATGTCGGACGATATTATGGATGCCTACATCCGCCAGGCTATGTCGACTCACCCTGGGCTCGAGGTGCCGATCACGTGGCAGGGCGGGGAGCCCACGCTCATGGGCCTCGATTTTTTCCGGCGGACGGTTGAGGCGGAAAGAAGACACGCCCGGCCCGGCCAGCACGCAGCCCACTCAATCCAGACAAACGGCGTATTGATCGATGAGTCATGGTGCCGGTTTTTCCACGATCATGGGTTCCTCATCGGTCTGAGTCTCGACGGCCCGCAGGAGCTCCACGACTCCTTCCGCCGCGACGGAGGCGGGAAATCGGTTTTTTCCAGGGTCGTCCGGGCGGCACGCCTGATGCAGGAGCATGGAGTCGAGTTCAACATCCTTTGCACCGTGAACGCCGCCAACAGTCATCGTCCGCTCGACGTCTACAGATTTTTCCGGGACGAGATCGGGGCCCGTTATGTCCAATTCATTCCCGTCGTCGAGCGGACGCCCAGACCCGTTAACCGGGATGGAGGACAGGTTACCGGCCGCTCAGTGC
>JALHUR010000320.1 GCA_022867325.1 Candidatus Aminicenantota bacterium
TCTCGCGGAGCTCGTCGTAGGTCACGGCCTTCCAGTCGATCCCGAGCCTGTCCGGGTCCAGGCCGAACTGGGCGCTCAGGGCCTTCTTGAGCGCTTCGATGTCCCAATCTTCGGGATTGGAGTCCTTGTTGGCGCCGGCGTCGAGGATCCAGTCGACCAGCGTCTCGACCAGCTCCTGGATGTAAGTCTTGAGGTCCTTCCCCTGGAGGATCTCCTTGCGCTGGCCGTAGATCGTCGTCCGCTGCTTGTTCATGACGTCGTCGTATTCGAGGAGGTGTTTGCGGATTGTGAAGTTTTGGCCTTCGACCTGCTTCTGAGACCGTTCGATGGCCCGGCTGACCATGTTGTGCTCGATCGGGATGCCCTCGGACATGCCGATCCGGGCCAGCAGGCCCGAGATACGCTCGCTCCCGAAGATGCGCATCAGGTCGTCCTCGAGGGACAGGTAGAACCGCGAAGAGCCGGGGTCGCCCTGGCGGCCGGCCCGTCCCCGGAGCTGGTTGTCGATGCGGCGGGCCTCGTGGCGTTCGGTCCCCAGGATGTGGAGGCCGCCCATTTCGACGACCTTACAGTGCTCCTGCTCGGTCACGGTCTTGGCGTCGGCCAGGGCCTTTTCCCATTGCTCTTGAGTCGCCTTGAGGGGATCGATCCCGGTCTTCTTGAGCTGTTCCTTGGCCAGGAACTCGGGGTTGCCGCCGAGGAGGATGTCGACGCCGCGGCCGGCCATGTTGGTGGCGATCGTGACCGCCCCGACCCGGCCCGCCTGGGCGATGATGGTGGCCTCCATTTCGTGATACTTGGCGTTGAGAACGACGTGCTTGAGGCCCTTGCGGCGGAGGAGGCTGCTCATCTGCTCGGACTTCTCGATCGAGGTCGTGCCGACCAGGACGGGACGGCCGATCTTGCTGTGTTCGATGATCTCGTTGAGGGCCGCCTCCCACTTTTCCTTGCCCGTTCGGTAGATGAGGTCGGGATGCTCGTGCCGGACCAGGGTCTGGTTGGTCGGGATTTCGACGACGTCGAGGTTGTAGATGGCCTGGAACTCGGTCGCCTCGGTCGCGGCCGTGCCCGTCATCCCGGCCAGCTTTTTGTACATCCGGAAATAGTTCTGGAAGGTGATCTGGGCCAGGGTCTGGTATTCCTCCTCGATCCGGACCTTCTCCTTGGCCTCGAGGGAGTGGTGGAGGCCGTCCGAATAGCGGCGGCCGGGCATGAGCCGGCCGGTGAACTCGTCGACGATGACGACCTTGCCGTCCTGGATCATGTAGTCGACGTCCCGCTTGAAGAGGAAATGGGCCTTGAGGGACTGGTTGATGTGGTGGACGAGGTCCATGTGGGCGAGGTCGTAGAGGTTGGAGACGCCCAGGAACCGTTCGGCGTCGGCGACGCCCTCCTCGCTGATCGAAACCGTCCGCGTCTTCTCGTCGACCTTGAAATGGCGGTCCTTCTGGAAACGCCGGACGAGGATGTCGACCTTGTAATAGAGGGCCGTCGACTCGTCGGTCGGGCCCGAGATGATCAACGGCGTCCGGGCCTCGTCGATCAGGATGCTGTCGACCTCGTCGACGATCGCGTAGCGGTGCTCGCGCTGGACGAGGTCGGACAGCCGGAACTTCATGTTGTCCCGGAGAAAGTCGAAACCGAACTCGTTGTTGGTCCCGTAGGTGATATCGCGGCGGTAGGCCTCGTAGCGGTCCCGTTCGTTCATGTCGTGCTGGATGGTGCCGACGCTGAGACCCA
>JALHUR010000321.1 GCA_022867325.1 Candidatus Aminicenantota bacterium
GAGGGTAGCTCTCGTTCATGACGAAGTAGCATTGTAGGGAGTTGTTACCGTCGGCCACAAAAAAGTCGAGGTCGTCATCGTTGTCGAAATCCCCCAGGGCGCCCGAGTCCAGGTCGCCCGAAGAGGACATTTGGCTGCCGTTGGCGGGAACGGGAATCGCGGTCATGACGCCGGCGCCGTCGTTCTTATACCAAAACACAAAGCCGCCCGGAGGGTTCGCGGTCCAGCCGTCCGTCGCCAGGACGAGGTCGATATCCTGATCGCCGTCCAAATTGCCCGCCCTGAGCATCGTGCAGGACCCATGATTTAGAGCGATGGTGATGGCCCGCGCGGCGTACTTGCTAAAGTTCCCCAGGCCGTCGTTCCGGTAGAAGTAAATGGTCCGCGAATTGGCGGAGCCGGCGTAGAAGTCGATATCGCTGTCCCGGTCGAAATCGGCGGCCGCGACGCCGCACACGCCGTAGATATAGGTCGAGTTGTTTGCGTAGGGATTGATCGCGGTCGGAAGGCGCGAGAAGACGCCGCTTCCGTTATTGATGAAGATCACGACCTCGCCCCAGCGGTTCGTCGCCCAGCGGGAGGGGACGCCGACGATGAGGTCGAGGTCGCCGTCGCCGTCGATATCGACGGATTCGATGTTGCTCTCCCACCGCCAATGACCGGGCATGGTGGTATCCGTACCCCATTCGCCGTAGCCGTCGTTGATGAGGTCGCCTAAATAGGTGGGGGTCGTGCTGAAAAGAGGAATGCCGCCGGGATCGAGATCCTCCTCGACATAGAGATTCTTGAAGATGAAGAGCCGTCCCTGCCAGCTCAGGACCGCGATATCCGCGTCTCCGTCCCCGTCGAAGTCCCCGGCGCCGCAGGCGATGATTTCGTAGGTCTTGTCCAGGGCCGAGCCCGCGTAGAGGAGGTAATAGGGGCCGTTGAATAGGAACCTCAGCGGGTCGGCCGGATCTTTCCCCCGCGAGACGAAGAACGCGATGTTGCTGTCATTGGGGTCGGTGTTGCCCAGGTTTGAGTTTGTGTTGTAGTCCGTCCGGCGGCCGCCCTCAACGAGGTCGACGAAGCCGTCGCCGTTGAAGTCGGCGGCGGCGCCCGTCATCCGCCAGTTGGTCGTGACATCGTAGTCGGCGCCGGGTATGAAGTTGGCGCCCTTCTCCTTGAGCCGGAGGTGGGGGTTCCCGCTCTCGGGGTCGATGGTGATCCCCTGCAAGTTGTTGGGATCGTTGACGTTGATCGTGACCGGGTTGTTCCCGTTGCTGTAGCCGATGACGAAATCGTTGTCCGTCGTGCAGCCGCCGACCTGGGCTTTGGCCTTCACGAAAAAGACCGCGGCCAGGACGACCGCGACGCCGGCAAGGATGTAGGCATATTTTTTCATGGTCGCGTCCCCTTATTGTAAGGCGATTTCGACTTCGATGCGGGCGTAGGAATTGCGCGGCCCGCGGCCGATCGAAACCAGGATGCAATCCGTCACATCCTGAGTGCCCAGGGCTTCGTCGTTGATCAGGAAGACCGTGTAGCCGAACCAGTTGTCGCTCGAAATGTCTGGGTCCTTGCCCGGCATGTCTACGTCCGCGAACAGCTCGTTATCGGGGCGGGCTTTGACGTCGTCGACGAGCTGTTTGTCGCTCAGGCGCCGGAAATAATTCGCCGTGTCCAATGGATCGTCCAGCCCCGGGGAGCCGTTGTAAGTCGTCCTGTACAGGGTCGAGAAGTCGGAAATGAGCCCGCCGCTGAACTGGTCGGAGAGCTGTCTCCAGGCAACGTCGAAGCCCGCCTCGGCCGTTTCCAGGGTCTGTTGCTGGAGCCGGACGCTCCCGGCCACTTCGGGCCCGGTCTGGGTCACGGAGATTACGGTCATGCCGACGGCCAGGAGAAAGGCCAGGACGAGGATGACGACGATCAGGCCCATGCCCTTCCGGACGTTCGGTTTGGTTCGTGTCATGGCGGCCTCTCTAATGTTGTCCCGTATTGTAGATGACCAGGGCGTTATTCCGGATGGTGGCGGTGGATTCGAGCAGGAAGCGCCGGCGCCAGTCGTCGGTGGCCGGAGTGCGCGAGTTCGACAGGGCCGGCCTGCGGTAGAGTTGAACGTCGGTGACCGGGGACTTGGAGACGGTCAGGTAGGGCTGGTCCGTCCGGCCCAGGATCTGGATTCGAATCTGGCTGAGTTTAGCAAGACGCTCCCGCTTGGTTTGGCGGGCGGCGGCGTCATCCGTCGACAGGATGGTCCAAGTCGGATCCCAGTCCGTAAAGCCGTCCAGGACGCCGTCACTGGGGGTTGAGAAGTCGCCGTTGTATTGGAATTGAATGTTTTCGATGTTCATGGCCAGCGGCATGTGTTGGGCCGAGCCGGCTCCGGTGTTCGTCGACATATAGAGAACGTTGGGAATACCGAGATATCCGTCGGCCGTTTGCGGGTTGATGGTCAGGTAATCGTCGGCGTCCCCGGTTGTGTCGAGCCAATAATACTTGATCTCGGCCATGGTGATGATGGCGTCCTCCCAGCAGGCGACGGCGCAGTTCTCATCGATAAGGCCGCCGGGCGGATTGACTTCGGGAGCTTGGCCGTGGGGGAAAATGATGTGGGCTTTCCCTGATCCATCACAACCCTGCAATTTGCCCTCGTCGATGAATCGGAAGGCGACACAGCCCGGGCATTTCGTCGACATGACCAGGACGAACTTGTTATCGTAGAATGCGCAATCGTAGGGCGCGTTCTCAAGCTCGTAGTCATAGAGGTCGGCCTGCGCCGAAGCCCCCCCCTCCCCCCCTTGGTACTTTTCGATCCGGAGGCCGAGCGGATCGGAGAAGTTCCCCATCAGCTTGAGGGAATCGGCCGCCTCCGGAGCGGGGCTGAAGGCGTCCTGGCCTTCGACCGCATACCCGGTGATATCGGGAATGAGCCCGACGCCCGCCATCCGGGCGTCCCGGGACACGAAGTACATGGCGGAGCGGACGTTGTGCTGGACCTCGGAAAACCGGGTCTGGTCCACGGAGATCTTGTTGCTCCGTTCGAAGAGAGCCAGCGTCCCTATGATGACGACCAGGAGGATCGAGCTTCCCAAGAGAAGCTCGACCAGGGTAAAACCCCTCGGGGCGAAGCCTTTTCTTTTTCTTTGCGCGCGCTTTTTCATGGTTCTTGCCTCCAGATCATCGTCTGGATCTGGGCCCGCGCCTTGTTGCGGCCCTCCGGATCGGCGATGAGCGCGATGAGATCATCCTGGGGCGTTGTCATGTGTTCGGCCGAAAAGACAAAGACCTTCACGTCATACAGGGGTCCCGCGACTCCGTCGTGGTACAGTACCTGGGTGATCCGGCGGTAGTCGTAGATTTCGTTCCCTCCGGCATCGACGTCCCCGTTGAGATTGATGGATTCGTCGATCGTGTTTCCGGCCATGGCGGTGATGTCGGCTAAGAGCATGTTCCGGACCGTATCGATTTCCTGCTGGGCCAGGAAGGTCGCGTTGGCGATCCGGTCCGCCTGCCGGTTCTGGAGGACGGCCAGGGTGAAGAGCTCGGCCAGGCCCATGACGGCGACCCACATCAGGGCCAGCCCGATCAGGACTTCGATCAAGGTGAAACCCTTTCCCGTTTTGGATTTTCGCTGGATCATGTCATGAGCTCCTGTCTTTAGCGTAGAGGACGGAGCCTCCCGCATAGACGCTGACGACCCGCTCGTCGTCCTGCCCGCCTATTTTAAGCTTTTCGCTCTGCATGGTTACGGTATTTTGGTTCACGGTGAAATCCGAAATATACCCGAGAGATGAAAAAGTCACAACGCTACCGGGAAGGGTGCCCGCCGTGGGAAGGCTGACCGTCGTCGTAAAATCGGAAGGGATCTCCTTTTGGAACAAGCCGGGGACCCTCACCCAGATTGTGGGGCTCGTCTGCTCTTCGATGAGATAGGACCAGACGCCGGTCGTCTGGTAGAAACGGACCCGGTGGCTGACCTTGGTCCTCACGGCCATGAGCTTGGCCCGCTGCAGGGTCGTCAAGATGTTCTTGGCCACGTTCTCGAACGTTCGTGTCCGAAGGGTGTTGTTGATGGCCGGATATATGGCGAGGGCGAGAGCGCCCAGGATGGCGACGACGATCACCATCTCGATGAAGGTGAATCCCCGTGACCGGGGCGACTGTCTCGGCCAAACTCGCGATGTCTTCATGTTGGCCTGCCTCTCCAGGACGACGTCCCATCTATTGTGTCGTTATTGTATCCTTCCGTACCGATTTTTTCAATACGGAAAATAAATCGTCAGAGAACGACACGGGGTGCGTCTTCAACAAGAATTATCGATCCCGGCGGCGATTTTAGCAATCACCTTTAGGGAGGAATCCAGGGGTACTTTTAGGCGTCCGCTCTCACCCTTAGGGGCGAGCGGCGGGTTAACCGGCGATTCTCCGCGATTTCCGCTTGACAAACCCGGCCGTCCGCGCTATTGTTTATACAGGTGAACAAAATGGTAAACAAACTTCGACGGGAACTGACCCCGAAGCAGGAGCGTGTCCTGCGGGTTCTCGAGGGCTTCGTCTTCGAGCGGGGATACGCCCCCACCGTCCGCGAGCTCGGGACGCTCCTCGGCATCGCCAGTCCTTCGGCCGTCTTCAAGCACCTGACCAGCCTGGAGCGGAAAGGCTTCCTGAAGCGGGACAAGGGGGAGGTCCATCTCCCGGGCGCCCCGTCGTTCTTCGAAAGCCGGGTCCGCGTCCCCCTGGCCGGACAGGTCGCGGCCGGTTCGCCGCGCGAGGCCTTCGACGTCTCGGGCGAGGCCATGGACGTTCCGATCTGGATGGTGGGCCGCCGCCGGGGCAACCTCTTCTGCATCCAGGTCGACGGGAAGAGCATGATCGACGCCTACATCGACCACGGCGACCGCGTCCTCCTCGAGCGGACCAACACCGCCCGCTCGGGCGAGATGGTCGTCGCTCAGCTCGAGGACGGCTCGGTGACCCTCAAGCGGCTCCGCCAGGAAGAGGGCCGGACCTTCCTCGTCCCCGAGAACCCGGCCTTCCAGCCGATCGAGGTCAAGGAGGCCCGGATCCTGGGGAGGGTCGTCGGGGTCCTGAGAAAGTATTGAACGCCATGGGAATGCCGCTCCGCTCCGCTCCTTGCCCTGAGGACGGGCCGTCCTCGGGCAAGATTCCAGAGGACGCGCGGCATTCCCGTCTTCCCCGCGCCATCGTCCATGTCGACATCGACGCCTTTTTCGCCGCGGTCGAGGTCCTGCTCGACCCGTCCCTCAGGGGCAAGCCCGTCATCGTCGGCGGCCTGCCCCACGAGCGGGGCGTCGCCTCGACCTGCTCCTACGAGGCCCGCAAGTACGGCGTCCGTTCCGGGATGCCCCTGCGGCGCTGCCAGCAGCTCTGCCCCGGGGGCGTCTTCGTCCGCGGCAACCACCGGGTCTATCAGGCCTTCTCGGAGAAGTTTTTCCGCATCCTGCGCGACTACACGCCCGACGTCGAGGAGGCGTCCCTCGACGAGGCCTACCTCGACTTGACCCGCTGCCGCCGCCTCTATCCCTCCTTCGGCGCGGCGGCCCGGGACATGAAGGGCCGCGTCGAGCGCGAGACGGGGCTCACGGTCTCGGTCGGCGCGGCCTCGAACAAGATCCTGGCCAAACTCGCCGCCAAAAAGGCCAAGCCGGGCGGCTTGTTCGAGCTCGTCCCGGGCGCGGAGGAGGAGTTCCTGCGCGGCCTCCCGATCGATGACCTGCCCGGGATCGGGCCCAAGGCCCAGGTCGTCCTCCGCCTCCTCAACGTCCGGACCTTCGGCGACCTCTGGGGCCTGTCGCGGGCGACGCTCCACTCCCTGTTCGGGTCGGGCGGGGACGAGATCTACCTCCAGTCGCGGGGGATCGTCGGCCGTTACTTGGCGGCCGCGGGCGTCCCCAAGAGCGTCTCGCGCGAGACGACCTTCCTCGAGGACATTTGGGACGAGCGGCTCCTGCTCGCCCATCTCGC
>JALHUR010000322.1 GCA_022867325.1 Candidatus Aminicenantota bacterium
CACCCAATGGGAAGTCGCCTTCGCGGCGAGTTTTTCCCAGATCAAGTCGTGCTCGATCTGGTAATAGGTGATCTCTTGGGAAAAAGCGTCGACGCGGCGGCCGAAGCTGAGGCCGTATCCGGCGGCGCAATTGATCTTCGGGACGAGAATCGTCTCCTGGCCGTCGAAGAGGAACGTTTTTCCATCCATGTCTCCGCCCAGGCCGGTCTGAACGCCCAGGGCACACAGAAAGAATCCGGTTTTGGCTTTCCCCTCGGCCTCCAGAATCGAGGGCGCAAGGAGCGACAGGCAGACGGCCAGGGAAACGAGGAAGGCCGCTGAATGAGTTTTTCGAATCTCGATCATGCCTCGCTCCCTTGGAAGGGATCGTCCCGATGGGGAGAATGGAGACTAATACCACAGATCGAAGGCCGGGTCAAATGCGGGAGCGCGGGGAAACGGGGAAAAATTATCTGATGCGGTAGAACCACATCAGGGGGAGCCAGAGCTGATGGCCGTAGGGAAGCTTCTTGTTGTTGACCAGGACCTCGGTCGTGTCCCATTCGTGGACCAGGTTGAAGAGGTCGAACAGGTCGTCGACGCCCTCGGGAGTGTAGGTCGCCGAGTGGCGGATCCACTCCCCGTCGCCCTCTTCTTTATGGGTCGGATTCTTTTTGGCCAGGGCGACGGCCTTTTCGTAGCCGGGCGACATCTTGTATCCGAAGACGATCGTGATCCGGAACGATTTGGCCTCCGTGCTCGGCTGCAGGATGTCGGCCAGCTTTTCCCGGTGGGCCTGGTCGGGCTTCATGGCTCGTTTATACCACATCCGCGCCGTCTGAGACAAGGCCTCCTTTACGGCCTCCGGGCCGGGATCGAGGGGGCGTGGATAGTTGACAGTTGAAGCCCATATCAGTACACTTGGCCTTCTTCCAATGGTGATGATTCGGATTCTTTCGTTGGCCGCTCTCGCGACTATCCTGATTTATCCCTGTCTGGCCGGCCAGTCCGAGCCGCTCGACGCGATCGGCCTCAAGATCGACACGCCCGTGACCGTGGACGGGGTCTTGGACGAGAAACCCTGGTCACGGGCCCTCGAAGCCAACGATCTCCTCATCGCGCCCATCGACCGCCGCGATCCTTCCCGGATACAGACCTCCGTCAAGGTCCTTTTTGACGAGAACTTCCTCTACCTCGGATTCGAATGCCGGGACGCCCGGCCGGAACTCCTGTTCGCCCAGACGACGGCCCGCGACGGCGACATCCGGGGCGACGAGGCCGTGTTCGCCCTTCTCGAAGCCGTCGGCGATGAAGATCATTTTTATTTCTACGGTACGAACCTCTTGGGGGCCGCCCTCGACGGCCGGATCGGGAAGAACGGCCAAGGATTCGACCTCCGCTGGGACGGGACCTGGCGGAACGCCTGCCGCCGAAACGACCGGGGATGGACGGCCGAGCTGGCCATCGACCTCCGCGGGCTCCGCTTCGATCCCGGAAAGGATTGGACCGTTTACATCGCCCTGGCTCGCATCGTCCCCCGGCTGGACCGCAGCTTCTGGTCCGAGCCGCTTGATCCGGCCTTCCGGGTGAGCGAGATCAAACGGTTGAACGCCGTGCCCCTGATCCAGTCCGAGAGCCGGGGCGAATGGACCGCCTTCGCCCAGTCCAGCTTCGAGGAAGGAGAGAGCGGATTGTTCTCGGCCGGGATCGATGCCGCTCATGTGTTTTCCCGAAACATCAGGGGCCGGGCCGTCTTGAATCCCGATTTTCTGACGACAACTCCCGATTTCGAGCGCGTCAACTTAACGCGCTACGAGCTCTACCTGCCGGAGCGGAGACCGTACTTCGCCGGGACCGGCAGCCTGGAGAGCGAGTTCCTTCCGCTGTTCTACAGCAAACGGATCGGGGATATCTGGGGAGGCCTCCGGGTTTCGGGGCGGGCCCAGGGATGGGAGTGCTTCGGGATGAGCGCTTTTTCCAAGCGGGATTCAGCCTTGGATCTGGACCCGGCTTTTTATGCCGTCGGCCGCCTGCGGAGAAGCTGGGCGTACGCGGGCTCGATCGAGTTCACGGCCGCGAATCGCCTTCAGGAGGGCTCAAACACCGGAACGGTGGGACTATGCGGCGCGCTCAGGTTCAACCCAACACTGAGCCTGGCCGGGCAAGCCGCCCTGAGCTATGGACCGGACGGCCCGAACTCTTATGCCTTCGCGCTGCGGCCGAGCTACGATACGGAGATGTTCCACCTCGATATCGCCTACCTCCAGATCGGGGAGCGCTTCGGGGACCAGGCCAATGCCGTGGCCTATATCAAGGATGATAACCGGCGGGAGCTTCGGACGGGCCTTATCCAGCGCATTCCCATCAAGAGCGGGATCCTGAGAATGCTCTCCCTCGACGCCCAGGGCGGAATCGCCTGGGGGATGAACGGAAC
>JALHUR010000323.1 GCA_022867325.1 Candidatus Aminicenantota bacterium
ACCAGGTCCGGCTCAACCTGGCCAAGGTCCTTCTCGCGGACTACCAGATGCTCCTCCTCGACGAGCCCAACAACTACCTGGACATCGTCTCCATCCGCTGGCTGGCCCGATTTCTTCAAACCTGGCCGGGCGAGCTCATGCTCATCACCCATGACCGCGGCTTCATGGACCAGGTTGTGACCCACGTCCTGGGCATCCACCGCCGCAAGGTCCGAAAGGTCGAGGGCGACACGGGGAAATACTACGACCAGATCGCCCAGCAGGAGGAAGTCTACGAGAAGACGCGGATCAACGACGAGCGCAAACGGAAAGAGATGGACCTGTTCATCAGCCGCTTCCGGGCCAAGGCCCGGCTGGCCGGACTCGTCCAGTCCCGCGTCAAGAGCCTTGAGAAAATGGAAAAGCGGGAGAAGCTGGAGAACATCAAAAACCTCGACTTCAGCTTCAGCTTAAAGCCCTTCCACGGTAAGTACTCGATGACCATCGACGGTCTGACCTTCGGCTACGAGCCTGACCGGACGATCATCAAGGATTTCGGCCTGAGCATCGGGAGCCGCGACCGGGTCTGCGTCATCGGCAAGAACGGCCGCGGCAAAACGACCCTGATCAAACTCCTGGCCGGCGACCTCAAGCCCCAGCGGGGCGAGATCACGTCTCCGCTCGCGGTCGCGGCCGGATACTACGAACAGAGCCACGTCGAAAGCCTGTCCGAGTCGAACACCGTCCTGGAGGAGATCGCCTCGGCCGACACCGAGATGGACCCCGGACTGCCGCGGATGATCGGCGGGGTCATGATGTTCGAGGGGGACGACGCGCTCAAGAAGATCTCGATCCTCTCGGGCGGGGAGAAGAGCCGCGTCCTGCTGGGGAAGCTGATCGCGACGCCCCTCAACCTCCTCCTTCTCGACGAGCCGACCAACCACCTCGACCTCGAGTCGTCGGACGCCCTCCTGGCCGCCCTGGACGATTTCGACGGCGCCGTCATCATGGTCACCCACAACGAGATGTTCCTCCACGCCCTGGCCGACCGGCTCGTCGTCTTCCGGGACGACGGGCTGACCGTGTTCGAGGGGAGCTACCAGCGCTTCCTGGAGAAAGTCGGATGGGAGGACGAAGGGACGCTCCGCCGCGGGAACGGGCAGCGCGGGCCGAGAGCGGCGGCGGCCGCGGCCCCCCCCGACAAAGTCCGCCGCAAGGAGCTCAAACGTATCCGAACCGATCTCCTGGTCGAACGCGCCAAGGCCCTCAAGCCGCTGGAGCGGGAAGTCGCCAGGCTCGAAGCCGCCATCCAGGACGCCGAGGGCGCGCTGCGCGACATGAACGCCTCCATCGTCGAAGCCTCCCGGGCGAGGGCGGGCCGGCGGATCGCGGAGCTTTCCAAAGCCGTCCACGTCGCGAAGAAGAAGGTCGAACTGCTCTATGGAGAGATCGAGACGGCCGCGGCCGGACTCGATAAGCGCCGCAAAGACTACGATGACCGCATCGCCGCCCTGGAAGCGGAAGCGGAGGACGCGGATTCATGAACGTCTGTCGTTTTCATCTCTTCCCAATTCGGTTCGTAGCGATTCTCCTTCTCGGGCTGGCGCTCCTCCCGGCCGGATGCTCGCGCGGCGCCTCCGGCGGCGGGCTGACCGTGGCCGGCTCGACCAGCATCCAACCCTTCGCCGACCGATGGGCTGAAATCTATCAGAAACTTCATCCGGACCGGGTCGTCAACGTCCAGGGCGGCGGGTCCAGCGCCGGAATCCAAGCCGCCAGGAGCGGGGCCGCCCAGATCGGAATGTCCTCGCGGGAGCTCAAACCGGACGAGAAAGACCTGACCGAATTTATCGTGGCCCGCGACGGCCTGGCCATCGTCGTCCACCCCCGGAATCCGCTGAGCGGCATCGGGCTGACTCAGGTCCGCGACATCTTCGCGGGGCGGATCAGGACCTGGCGGGAGGTCGGGCAGGGGAGCGGCACGATCACGGTAGTGACCCGGGAGGAGGGCTCCGGGACGAGGGGGGCCTTCCAGGAGCTCGTCATGCACAAGGAGAGGATCGCGCGCGAGGCGATCGTCGAGGACTCCAACGGCACGGACAGGGCCATCGTGGCCCAGGATCCGCGCGCGATCGGATTCATCTCCCTCGGCCTCGTCGATAAAAGCGTCAAAGCCTTGACCCTGGACGGCGTCGAGGCCAACGACGCCAACATCCTGGCCGGCCGCTACGCCCTCGTCCGTCCCTTCCTGTTCGTCACGAACGGGCCGCCCACGGCCGAAGCCCGGATGTTCATAGATTTCGTCCTCTCCGACGAGGGCCAGGAGCTGGTCGAAAGCGGGGGCCTGCTCCGGGCCCGCTGAGGATCGCCCATGACGCGCCTGGAACGCAACGACCGGCTCATCAGGCTGGGCCTTCTCATGATCGCTTTTTCGGCCGTATCCATCCTGATCGTCATCACCCTATTCATTTTCTCGGAAGGGACGCCGATCATGTTCAAGTACGGCCCGGGCCGGTTCCTGTTCGGTCTTGACTGGTACCCGTCCGAGAAAGCCTTCGGCCTGCTTCCCATGATCGTCGGCTCGTTTTTCGTGACTGCCGGCGCCCTGCTGGTCGGCGTTCCGATGGGACTGGCCTGCGCCATCGTCCTCACCCAGTTCGCATCGAAGCGCGTGGGCCGGATCCTGAAACCCGTCATCGAGCTTCTGGCCGGGATACCGTCGGTCGTCTATGGATTCATCGGCATCGTCGTCATCGTTCCCTTGATCCGGGAGAACCTGGGCGGTCCCGGACTCTCGGTCCTGGCCGCTTCGCTCGTCCTGGGCGTCATGATCCTTCCGACCGTCATCAGCATCTCGATCGACGCTTTCCAGGCCGTCCCGCCGACCTATCGGGAAGGCTCGATCGCGCTGGGGGCCACGGTATGGCAGACGATCCGGATGGTCATGTTCCCGGCCGCCCGCTCCGGGATCGTCGCCGCCGTCATCCTGGGCATGGGCCGGGCCATCGGCGAAACGATGGCCGTCATCATGATCGCGGGCAACGCGGCCGCCATCCCGGGGTCGCCGCTGGCCCCGGTCCGAACCCTGACCTCGAATATCGCCCTCGAGATGGGCTATGCGAGCGGCGAGCACCGCGAGGCCCTGTTCGCGACGGGCGTCATCCTGTTCGTCATCATCATGGCCCTCAACATCCTGGCCAACTGGACCTCGGCCCGGAGGAAAAGGTAGCGAGGTCCCATGGCCGGAAATCCCCGCTTCGAGCAGAAGATCGTCAGAGCGGTTCTCTGGACGATGACCGGAGCGACCATCCTCATTCTGCTCTTTATCGTCGCTTTCATCCTGCGCCGAGGCCTGCCCGAAGTCAGCCTCGAGTTCCTGACCCGGAACCCGGAGAACATGGGGGTCGAAGGCGGCATCTTCCCGACCATCGTCGGGACGCTGGCGCTGACCCTGATGGCGATTGTGATCGCGACCCCGCTCGGCGTCGGGACGGCCATCTACCTGACCGAGTACACCTGGGAAAACCGGCTGACCCGGATCATCCGTTTCGGGGCCGACTGCCTGGCCGGGATCCCCTCGATCCTGTTCGGCCTGTTCGGGTTCATCCTGTTCGTGACCAAGCTCAAGCTCGGCTGGTCCATCCTCAGCGGCGGGCTGACGCTGTCCTTCATGATTCTGCCCACGATCATCCGTACCAGCGAGGAGGCCATCCGGAGCGTGCCAGCCGCCTACCGCGAGGTCAGCGCCTCGCTGGGCTGCACCAAATGGCAGACGGTGACCCGGGTCGTCCTGCCCTCGGCCCTGCCCGGTATCACGACGGGCGTCATCCTTTCGATCGGCCGCAGCATCGGCGAGACGGCGGCCGTCATCTTCACGGCCGGGAGCTCTCTCCACATCCCGACCTCGCTCTTTTCCTCGTCGCGGACCATGGCCGTTCACTTCTACATCCTGGCTCGGGAAGGGATCTCGATGCCCAACGCCTACGGGACGGCCGCCGTCCTGGTCGCGACCATCCTCATGATCAACATCGTTTCCTACTATCTCATGCACCGCTTCACCCGGAAATACTCTTAGGACCGAGAAAATGGAGACGAACCGGGAACCGCTCATCCGCGTCAGGGATTTCAGCCTGTGGGCGAGTTCCGTCCGGATCCTGAACCGTCTGGCCTTGGATGTCGAGCCGAACGAGATCCTGGGCATCATCGGGCCGTCCGGGAGCGGAAAGACGTCCTTCCTCCGCTGTTTGAACCGGCTCATCGACCTCGTCCCGGGTTATCGATCGGAAGGGGAGATCGTTTTCGGCGGACGGACGATATTGGGCCCCGACGTCAACGTCGTCGAGCTGCGGCGGAAAATGGGGATGGTGTTCGCGATCCCCGTCCCGCTGCCGCGCTCAATCTTCGAGAACGTCGTCTTCGGCGCGCGCCTCTCGGGCGTCCGGGGACGTCGGACGCGCCTTGATCTGGCCGAGGAGAGTCTCCGGCGGGCCGGGCTGTGGGACGAGGTGCGGGAGCGCCTCGACGAGAGCGCCCTCAACCTCTCGGGCGGCCAGCAGCAGCGTCTGTGCATCGCCCGGATCCTGGCCCTGAAGCCCGAGGTCATTCTTCTCGACGAGCCGACTTCTGGCCTCGACCCCATTTCAACCCACAAGATCGAGGAGTCTTTACGCAAGCTCCGGGCGGCCTACACGATCATCCTGGTCACCAACAACGTCAAGCAGGCGGCCCGGGTTGCCGACCGGACCGCGTTTTTCCTGTCGGGGGAGCTCGTCGAGATCGGGCCGACCGCGCGCATCTTCACCGCGCCCGAGGACCCGAGGACCAATGACTACATTTCGGGACGATTCGGATGACAACTCCCATCATCGAGGTCAAGACGCTCTCGCTCTGGTACGGGAAGTTCCAGGCGCTCAAGGACGTGACCATCGACGTCGAGATCAACCGGATCACGGCCCTGATCGGTCCCTCGGGCTGCGGCAAGTCGACTTTCCTGCGGACGCTGAACCGGATGAACGACCTGATCGAGGGCGTCCGGATCACGGGCACGGTTCTCTTCCAGGGGCGCGCTATTTACGCCAAGGGGACAGACCTCCTCGACCTCCGCCAGAACGTCGGCATGGTCTTCCAGCGCCCCAACCCGTTCCCGATCAGCGTCGCCGACAACGTGACCTACGGCCTCCGCGTCCACGGCATCACGGACAGGACAGTCAGGGACGAGCGGCTCCAGCGGAGTCTCGAGGCCGTCCATCTTTGGAGCGAGCTCAAGGACGGACTGAATAGGAACGCCCTGGCGCTCTCCAGCGAGCAGCAGCAGAGGCTGTGCATCGCCCGGCTGATCGCCGTCGAGCCCGAGGTCCTGCTCATGGACGAGCCCTGCTCGGCCCTTGACCCGATTGCGACGGCCCGGATCGAGGAGCTCATGGCCGAGCTCAAGAAACTCTATACGATCGTCATCGTGACCCACAACATGCAGCAGGCCGCCCGCGTCTCGGACACGACCGGGTATTTCCTGCTGGGCGAGTTGATCGAGGTCGGCCCGACCCCCCAGGTCTTCACCGCCCCCCGCGACTCAAGGACAGAGGATTACATCACCGGCCGCTTCGGATGATATGTAGAATGCCGGGGACAGGGAATTCTGGGGACATGCAATTCTGGGGACATGAACCGAATTTCTTGATTCGGTATCGTGTCCCCAGAATTCTAATACACGGTTGTGTTAAAAGGACTCCTTATAGACCTTGCAGGGCTGTTGGTTATATAATTTCCCTGAAAGAGGAATATCATGAAGAGAATCGCCAGGGGACTGTGTTTGGCAGCGGTTTTGAGCCTTTCGGCCTCCTGCATCATCGCCGTCATTGACGAACCAATGCCGGGGGAGGATGGAACCGCCTTCAACTACCGCAAATCCGCCCCGTTTTCCGAGGGCGGTACGGTCTCCCTGGTCAATACGAACGGCGACATCCGAGTCCGGGGCTGGGGCGAGGCCCGCGTCGAAGTCCTGGCCAGGGAGCCAGGCAAATGGTCCTATCCGCGCCGGTTTCGAATCTCCGGGATCAGCTCTCTCGAACCCGAGATCCTATTCCACCTCCAAGATAACGCACTTAAGCTCCAATGCCCGGACGATGCGGACGAGGACAGCGTCTACGATTTCGAGCTACGCGTCCCCCGGTCGGTTAAGATCGAGGGAATCAGGAACGGAGAAGGGACCATCCGCGTCTCCGACATCTTCGGGCGCTTGGAGGTCGAGGCGGAGCAGGGCGAGGTCCAGATCGAGAATTTCTCGGGCAGCCTCGACGTCTCGCTCGAGGAGGGGAATGTTTCGGCCGAGGTCCTGGATTTGAGATCCGAGGATGAAATCCGGATCGAGGTGGGGGAGGGCGATATCGAGATCTTCCTCCAGGAACCGGTCGGGGCGACAATCGAGGCTGATGCGGAAGACGGCGAGGTCACAAGCGGGATCGAATTCGGCCGGCCCCTTCCGGCGCCGAAACTTTCCATCAAACCCGAGAGCGCGATCGGCCGTATCATTCTCAAGACCAAGAGCGGGGATATCCGGATCCGTAGATCGTCCGGAGAATAATAAGGAGGGCATCCGATGGAAGAAAAAAGAAAGGTCATCGTCACCGGACTCATCTTGCTCGGCCTTCTGCTCGTCGGCGGCGGTCTTTATTACTTTCTCGTCCTCAACCGCTTCCACGAGCCTTCCAAAACGCAGGCCGGCGAAGCCGTCCCGGGCCTGGCTGAGGAGAAGCCTGCCGAGGGCGGGATCGAAGAGCGCTCTCCGGTCGCGCTGGACCAGAGCGACGAATACGTCAGGGCCAACCTTCAGGGATTGTCGTCTCAAGCGAGTTTTGCCGCCTGGATTAAGGTCAGCGGGCTTATCCGGAGGTTTGTCGCGGCCGTGGACAACGTCGCCAACGGCATGAGCCCAAGACCCCAGCTAGAATTCCTGGGGCCGGACAAGGCCTTCGCCACGGTCAAGAAAGGACGAAAGCTTCAGATCGATCCCGCGAGCTTCGGCCGCTACGACAACGTGGCCGACGTTTTTTCCTCCTTGGACACGGCCCTCAGCGTCAAGGCCTATCGGAGCCTGAGGCCCCTGATCCGGGACGCTTACCGCGAGCTGGGCTATCCCACCCAGGATTTTCAGGACACGCTCATCCGCGCCATCGACGAACTGCTCCAGGTTCCGCTCGTCCGGGGCCCGATCGTCGTCGAGAAGCAGGTCCTGACCTACATCATGCCGGACCGGACCCTGGAGGAGCTGAGTCCGCCCCAGAAGCACCTCCTCCGGATGGGCGCGGAAAACGTCGAGATCATCCAGTCCAAGCTGAGGGAATTCGCGGCGGCCCTGGGCGTTCCCGCCGACCGCCTGCCCAAAAGCCGGACCTATACGCCGCGCTCCTACTGACCGCCGCCCCAGCGAAAAGGCCGTCGACGCCGGAAATCGGGAACGAGGTGCTCCTCGTCCTGGAAGGGCTCGGTCTGGGTGTAGAGGCTCTCGAACCCCAGCTCCTCCGCCCTCATCACCGCTTCCTGATACTCCTTGGCCGTAAGCCCGCGTCGGAGCTCTTCGGGCGCTCGGAAGCAGGGGCGGTACTGGCTCATCAGGCTGAGGTAGACGGAAGGGGTGAGGCTGTGGCGGATCCACTCCAGCACGGACCAGGTGTCGCGGACCTGGCCGGGCAGGACAAGATGCCGGATGATGAGGCCGCGCAGGGCGATGTCGTGGTCGTTCAGCGCGAGTTGAGGCTGTTGACGAAACATCTCCAGCAAGGCCGGCCCGGCGTGATGGAAGTAGTCGGCCGCGCTCGAATAACGCTGGGAGACGGCCGGGTCGTGATACTTGAGGTCGGGGAGGTAGATGTCGACGATACCTTCCAGGCGCCGGATGATCTCCGCCTTATCGTAGCCGTTGGAATTGTAGACGATGGGGAGGCTGAGGCCTTGGGCCAGCGCGATCTTGAGGGCGCGCAGGATGGGAAGAATGACATGCGAAGGCGAAACGAGGTTGATGTTCAGGGCGCCCTGGCGTTCGAGCCTCAGCATCATCCCGGCCAGATCCTGGTCGCCGGCCTCTTCGCCCTCTTGAAACCAGCTCAGTTGATAGTTCTGGCAGAAGAGGCATTTCAGGTTGCATCCGGTGAAAAAGATCGTTCCCGAGCCCGCCCGGCCGTGCTTCCGCGACGGTCCCGGATAACCCGGGCCGCTGAGGACGGGTTCTTCGCCGTAGTGAAGGAGGGCGTGGGAGACCGAAGCGAGGTGTCCCGTCTGGCAGATGCCCTTTTCGTTTTGGGTCCGGTCGACCCGGCAGTCCCTCGGGCAGAGCGTACAGGAGGATTCGAGCGGGGCGAGCGCCTCGAGGGCCCGCTCGATGAGCTCGAGTTTGTTCGGCGCGGTCATGGCGCTCTTGATTCTACCATATTCCCGCGGTTGATTCCGGAGGGCCGCGTCTGTATAGTATAGGATCGTTCGGACCGGGACGCGATCCCGGGCCGGCCAGGAGAGAGGATGGAGCTGATCAAGAAACTCATCGACCTCGTCGTTCATCTCGACGCGCACCTCAGCGATC
>JALHUR010000324.1 GCA_022867325.1 Candidatus Aminicenantota bacterium
CGCGCGGCGAAGAGGAGATCGCTCCCGGTCTCCGGGTTCATCGGACCGACGGCCACACCCGGGGCCATCAATGGCTGGAAATCCGGAACGGCGCCGAGTCGGTCGTCTTCCCGGGCGACCTGGTGCCGACCTCGCGCCACCTGCCTCTTCCCTATTTGATGGGTTACGACATGTCGGCCGAGATTCTTCTCAAGGAGAAAGCGGAATTCCTGGCCGCGGCTGTCGACCGCCGCTGGATCGTCGTTTTCGAGCACGACCCGGACGTCGCCGCCGCGCGCGTCAAGATCGACGAGAAAGGCCACTACGCCGTCGGGGACGCCGTCCTCCTGTAATCCGGACAAGCATCGCCCGCGGCCGGGAAATTCGCCCGTTATCCCCGGCGGGCTTGGGTCCGCAGGAATTCCGTCCGCTCGCGGACGAGCGCGTCGATATCGACATTCCGCTTGCGGAAATAGGCGGCGATGTATTTCTTGATGACGGTGTTCTGTTTTTTGGCGACGAACTCCAGGGTCTTGGCTTCGTCCTGCATGACCGGGACCCCGAACAGGTTCCGCCGCCAGTGGATGATCCAGCCCGACAGACACAGGGGCTGGGAGCGCTTGAAAAAATCTTTTCGGAGCATCCCTTTCAGGGTCTTGGTGGGGTCCTTGCTGAGGTAGTCGATCTCGAACCCGAGCTCCCCGAGCTTGCGGCGCCGCTCCTCGCGGTCCCCGAAATCGTAGACGGGGGTCGCGAACTCGACGCCGTGGCTGAGGGCGAAATCCTTGAGCCGGCCGACCACGCTCGGATAATTCTCGGCCGTCCCGGTCAGGTGTTTTTCGCCCGGGATTTGCTCCCGGTTCGAGCCGTCCGAAATGGCGGCCAGCTTGTTTTCGAGGGCGTAGAGCATGGCCGCGGTGTTCATGGTCGTCCGGCAGGCGACGCACCAAACGACCTCGGTCCCGTAGCGGAGCCGGTCGCGGACGATACTACGGATCGAGAAGCGCCGGACCAGGGGCTTGATGTTGACGATTTTAGGGAGGAATTTATCCTCGCCGCAGAGGGCCTTGAGCCGCTCGATGTTGGGCAGGCTGTTCTTGAGCCCGAATTCCAGGTACCCCTTCTTAAAAGTCAGGAGATGGACTTTGTCGTATTCCTTGGCGAGAAGGACGGCGGCCAGGAGCGAATCGATGCCACCCGAGAACATGAGGACGACTTCATTCTTGAAGGGGGCCGGCACCGGAGCCGGCGCGTGAGGCGGAGCGGGGGTTTTCGCCGCGGCCTGAGGCGGCCTCGCCGCCGGACGCCGGGGACGGGACACCGCCGTTTTCCGCCCTCGAGACAAAGGCCTCTCCTGGGCTTTTCGTTTGGTCATGGGCCTGCCTTTAAGACTTATTTTTGCGGATCTTCTGGAAGGTCAGGAAAGCGGCCACCGCGCCCACGACGCCCAGAAGGATCAGAAACCACTTCTTCATCGCAACGACTCCCTAATTGCGGTATTAAACCCGACAAATTAGCACAATCGTCCCCAACTGTCAAACCCTCGACACTCATACTAAGCCGTTTCCGGCTTAGTATGAGTGCTGCAAGGCTGCTCCCCGGCATGAATGCCGCACTCATAAGCCGTTTCCGGCTAATGAGTACAGGCGAAGCGCCGGGGCTTGGTCAGGGCAGAAGCTCCACAGACCTACGTCTGCGGGATCTTCACATTATTAGGGTTGGAGCGATTGTACTCATGAGACGCTTCCGGATCATGAGTGTTGACCCTGAGCCTCGCGAACGGGTCAATCCGCCGCCGGACCGGGACGGGCGGCGTCGGCTTGACATTTCCCGTGCCCA
>JALHUR010000325.1 GCA_022867325.1 Candidatus Aminicenantota bacterium
GGTACCAGAGCATTGCGCCGGACGTAGCCCACCAGGTTCTCCACGGCGCCTTTCTCGTGGGCCTGGGCGGGCCGACAGAAGTAGCTGTCAAACAGGTAGTGGGCCCGCAGGCTGGAGAAGATGGTGTGCTCCTGGCGCTCCGGTCCGGCGAGAATGCGCACGACGGCTGTTTTGGGGTTGTCGTAGAGGCACTCCCTGGGTACGCCGCCCAGCCATTCAAATGCCTGGCGGTGGCCTTCGGACCAATAGTTTCGTGTAGTAACAAAGTAACCCAATAAAACAGGAAATGCAACTTTTTTTTAACTTTTTTAGGGACGCCGGGGCCGCTGAAAAGACCGGGCCCGCCGCGCATTTGACGATGGGGGCCGATATGGACATAATCTCCTTCCGCGTCTCACCCGGCGGGTGGGATGACAACGGCCGCTGGCCGACAAGGCGACGGTCCTATCGGATGAAAGGCTGGACCAGAGGATGAAAGAGATCGGCATGCTCAACCGGCAGATCGATTCGGCCCTGAACCGGCAGGGGCATATGGACGAGCTCATGGTCGTCGACGCGGGGTTCCCGTGTCCCGACGATGTCGAATTGATCGATATCGCCCTATCTCCCGGGCAAGCCCTCGATCCTCGTGGTGTTGGCCGAGATCGCGGCCGTTCACTCGGTCGAGAAGGTCGTCCTCGCGCAGGAGACGCGGGAACACAATCCGACCCATTTCGAGAAGGTGGCCGCCGCTTTCGGGAAGGGCGTCGCGGTCGAAGTGGTCCCGCACGCCGAATTGAAGAAGCGAAGCCGGGAGGCCAAGACAAACGTCCGCACGGGCGATTTCACGGCCTAGGGCAACGTGCTTCTCGTTTCCTGCGCCGGTCCCCGCTGGACCTTGGAACGTTGACGGGAGCGCCCCGGCTTTCCGGGATCATCGACGGAGTGGCCGCGGAGGGATACTTCGTCCCTCCCGCTTGTACTTATCGAGGAGCGCGGTCAGCGCCCCGACGATATCGGGCCGCTCGGCCCAGAGGTCGCGGGTCTCCGCCGGATCCTCGTCGAGATGATAGAGCTGACCGGGCGTGCCCGGCTCGGGCGGCGTCCCTTCGGGGACCATCCAGCCGCCCGACGTGCGATTGTCGAGGATAAGCTTCCAGCCGCCCTGCCGGATCGCGAAGGTCCCGTCCTCGGAATGCGAGACGATGGCTTCGCGCAGGGGCGGCGGGGACCCGACTCCCCGTCCCCCGCCCGATCCCGCGGTCGAGCCGGCGCGTGAGCGCCGGAAGAGGGCCGGAGAAATATCGACGCTGTCCGGGCCGGCCTCGGGCGGCAGATCCACGCCGGCCACGGCGCCAAAGGTGGCCATCAAGTCCGTGAGACAGATGGGCTCGTTGACCACCGCGCCCGGCTCGATCCGGCCCGGCCAGCGAGCGATAAAAGGCACCCGGTGGCCGCCTTCCCAGATGTGCGACTTGAGCCCGCGGAGCGCGCCGGCCGAAGCGTGGCCGTTGGTGCCGGGGTGTGGGCCGTTGTCGCTGGCGAAGATGAGCAGGGTCCGTTCGGCCGCGCCCAGGCGCTCCAAGGCCCCCATGATCCGGCCGACGCAGAGGTCGGCCAGCGCGACCAGATCGCCGCGCGGGCCGTCGCCGCTCCGGCCCTTGACCAGATCGGGGACGAGCCAAGGCGTATGCGGCGACGAGAGAGCCAGCTCGACGAAGAAAGGCCGGCGGGGCCCGGCCGCAACGCTCCTCTCGAGGAATCGGATCGCCCGCTCGGTGAAACGGAGATCGACCTCCTCCAGCTTGAAGCCCGGCGCCATCCAGCCGCGCCGGGGGCTGCCCTCCTCCCCTTTCGAGAGATCGTAGAATTCGGAGACCAGGCGGTCGGGGATCGCGGTCACGCGGTCGTTCTCGATGAACGTGAACGGTCCGTCGATGGTCGAGCAAGCGGCGGTGAAAAAGGCCTCGTCGAACCCGAGCGCCGTCGGGCCGCCGTGGATCGGCCTGGTGAAATCAACGTTGAGCCCCGTCGAGGGATCGGGATCCTGCCAGGAGCCGGGAAACATCCGCTGGGCGTCCTCGAAGGTCGGGACAAAACCGTTGACGCGGGTCCAGCCCAGCCCGAGATGCCATTTCCCGAAAAAGCCTGTCTGGTAGCCGTTGGACTTCAGGACGGA
>JALHUR010000326.1 GCA_022867325.1 Candidatus Aminicenantota bacterium
CGAAATCCCTCGATCTGCTTGACGGCCTCGTCGGGCCGGCCGGCGACGGCCAGGAAGGGAGGGGCCAAGTAGACGGAATCGATCCAGACCTGGGGCTTGTCGTCGATGTGATGGAGGGTCCCGTCCTTGGTCTTGGGGGCCTTGTGGAGGAGGTAATCCAGCATTTGATCCGCGGCGGCCTTGAGCGTGGGATCGCCCGAGGCTTTGGCGGCGAAGAGCACGGCCTCTCCGTTCGCGGCCGGGTCGGTGACGCCGTGGTTGTCGCAGATCTGGCCCAGCCGTCCGTCGTCCCACTGGCGGAGGACGGCCTCTCTCGCCATCAGGATGACGAGGTCGGTTTCGCCCCGCTCGAGAAGGGCTTGGGCCGCGACGCCCTGCTCCCAGGCGTGACGCTGCATCGAGAGCATGGCCGTCTTGACTTTGGCGCAGGTCGCTTCGATGTCCGAACCCGGTCCCGGCGCGGCGAGTCCGGACGCGCCGAGCCCGGCCCCGGGCCTGAAGGCCAGCGTGGCTCCCGCCGCGGATCCGGCCGCCAATCCCCGCTTGAAGAATTGCCGTCTGTTCATGGATCCTCCTCGTCGCGGAATTGTTGGGGCGCTCAGCGGATGCCGACGGTTCCCCGGACGGCCTCGATCAGCTTGGCCGAGTCGTAGCCGATTCCATCCTTGAAGACGATTTCGACCTTTACGATGTCGGCGATCGTCTGAGCCGGATTCCCTTTGATCAACACCATGTCCGCCTGCTTGCCGGCGGCCAGGGTGCCGATCCGGTCCAGTTCGCCCAGATACAGCGCGCCGTTGTGCGTGGCGATCTTGATGGCCTCGATCGGGCTGAATCCCGCTTCGACCATGAGCTCCACTTCGCGCTGGTCGCCGAATCCCGGCACGACTCCGCCGTACCCGGTCGGGTCGGGTCCCGCGATAAGCAAGCCTCCCGCCTTGACGAAGGCCTGCTCGAACTCCATCTCCTTTTTGAGCAGAGCGGGCCAAGGGGAATCTTTGGCCTCGCCCACGCGCGCCCTTTGAGTCAGGTAGAGAATCCGCGTTTCCGGCGCCATGGCGTCCAGAACGCGCGGCTGGAGCGGCGGCCGCCCCGGCACGGAGATCTCAAAGACCGGCAGCGTCGACGTCACGGCCACCTTGTGGGCCACGAGCTCCCTGATCGTCTCTTGTATCTCGGGGCCGGCGATGTCCAGTTTGAGAAGCGCTTCCCTTGCTTCCCTGGAAGGGGGGCAGATGTCGGCTTTTTTGCCGGGGGCGAATTCCGCATCCGCCGCGATTCCATGTTCCAGGTTGTCGATGCCGAGAGCCGCGGCCTCGCGGAAGCCGATCGAGCACAGATGGCCCGTGATCTTCTTGCCGCGCTTATGAACCTCGTCTATGGCCGCGGCGAGCTCGGCCCGGGTAATATTCGTGTACGCTTTGAAGTCGTCGACGCCCTGGTCCGCCCAGTGTTGGACCATCCGGCGCGCCTCGTCGGCGTCATCGAGCTCATGCATCTGGAGGGTGAAGGCGCCCGGGCCTTCCAGGTAGGGGCTGGTGACGTGCATCTTGGGCCCGGGCACCCGGCCCTGATTGATGGCCTTCTTCAAGTTGAGCTCCGTGAACGGTTCCAAACTGCCGGTTGTGCGAATGGTCGTCACGCCGCAGGCCAGGTAGAGCCGGGGAGCGCTGAACTCCAATGTGTTGTAATGGGCCGGGGCGGCGGGATAGAAAATGTGATCGTGCATCCCCACCAGTCCGGGGATGACGGTGTAGTCCCGCATCTCCATGACCTTAGCGTCCGGCGGAATCGGGACCGCCGCCGCGTCCCCGAGGGCTTGGATGCGGCCGCCCGAAATGATGACGGTCTGGTCTTCGCGGGCCGGGGCGCCGGTCCCGTCGATCACCCGGATATGGGTCAGGGCTATCAGCGGGGCGTCGACGGCGACAAAGGCCTGGACGGCAGGCGACAGCTTCATAGGGGTTTGAGCCTGGAGAGCGATTAAAGCCAAAAGACATGGGATAATCAGGAAAGTCTTGCGCAAAGGGCACCTCCGTTCCTTTCCGGCGTTGTTTCAATGGTAATGACCCGGCCGGACGATGTCAATCAGCGCCACGGACGGCCCGGACGGCCGCTTCGATATCGATCATCCCGTAGCCGGCCTGGTCATTGGGCGTTTCGAGCCCGAAGCGCGCGTTGGAGGCGGTCCGGCGCAGAACACCCCGGATCGACTCGACCAGCCGGCCCGGCTTGGATTTGAGCTCGGCCCGCAGCTTGGGGTCCATGGCCGAGAGCATCAGGGCCGCCGTTCCGGCCACGAAGGGGACGGCGAACGAATTTCCGTAGGCGCGCTTCGAGGAGGGAAGGACGCTGAGGTTGGAGGGCCAATCGGCCCAGAGGCCGGCGCCCGGAGCGGCGACGTCGATGAAACCGCCTCGGGCCGAATAGCGCCAGGGCTTGACCCCGGCCTCGTCCTTTTCCAGGCCGCTGACGGCGATGCTGGTCGGGTAGGCCGCCGGGTAACACTCGAGGGATTCCCCTCCGCCGTTTCGCGCGTTCCCCTGGGCGGCGACCAGGACGACATTGTGTTTCCAGCAGTAGAGAGCGGCCCTACGAAGTTGAGGCGCGTCCTGGTCGAAGGCGAGGCTGAGGCTGATGACGTCGGCCCCGTTCCGGACGGCCCAGATGAGGCCGGCCGAGACGAGATAATACGTCCAGATAGTGACGGGCGTTTCGTTAAGAGTCGAGGGGTCGACGACCTTGATGAAGACAAACACGGCCGAGGGCGCGGTCTTGAAGGCCAGCGTCGCGATCATGGTTCCGTGGCCGCTGTAGTCGTAGGGAAAGTCGCCTTGGTCCCAGGGCGGCCAACGGCCGTCCAAGAAGCTTTTATAAGCGCGGGTTCGATCCCTGATCTCCCGGATCGTCGCGTCGAGGCCCGAGTCGATGACGGCGATTCTGGCGCCGGCGCCTTGAACCGTTTTGTGGACATCGCGGATTTTGAGCTCCTCGATACCCCAGTCTTGCATCGGAAGAGTATCCATCTTGCGGAAGAACCTTTTATAGAAGGGGTAGTCCTTTTTGGAAAAGAAGCCCGCTGAGCTGAGGACGGCTTTGAGAGGGGAGAGGCTTGGGGAGGCGGGAACGGCGGCGACCGAGTCCAGGAGCTCGTCGGCCATATCCTCGGAGAGGCGGACGAAACCCGCCCCGAAACCGTCCGCGTTTTGGTCGAGATCCCCCTGGAAGTAATAGATGTTCATCAAATGGTCGAACAGCCCCGGGTATTCGTCGGCGGCCCGGGATAAGGCCTCTTTATCCTCCGGCCCGAGGTCGGAAAGGGGCGCCCCGTCTGTGAGGCGCGCGAAAAAAGCGGCTTTACCCTCTTTGTGGGCCCGGTCGACAATTTTATTGTCGATGGAAGCGCCCAGGGCCGGGCCGGTCGAGGCGAGAAGACATGTCAGAAGGGCGAGAAGAAAGACCTTGATCCGCATGTCCTAAGTCAAGATACAGCAATATTCATACCAGGCGGCGCTTTTCATAAGTGCTGAAAATAAGAAAAATATGGACTTGCGGTTTCCCGGACATCGAAAAAACCGGCGCCCCTGTAATATTTCTTACTTGATGAAGCCTTTGCGCCGCAGCACCGCGTCGACCTTGGGCTCGCGGCCGCGAAAGCGCTTATAGAGGACCATGGGATCCTCGCTGCCGCCCTTGGAGAGGATGTTCGTCCGGAACGAGAGGGCCGTGGCCGGGTCGAACAGGCTCGTCTCCTTGAAGGCCTCGAAAGCGTCCGCGTCCAGGATCTCGGACCAGATGTAGCTGTAATATCCGGCCTCATAGCCTCCGGAGAAGATGTGCCGGAAGTAGGGGCTCCGGTAGCGGACCACGATCTCGGGGATGAGGCCGATTTTTTTCATGGAGTCGGCTTCGAACGCCAGGGGGTCGCGCTCGGCCGGATCGGAGAGGGTGTGCCAGTCCATGTCCAGGTAGCAGGCGGCCATGTACTCGACCGTGGCGAAGCCCAGGTTGAAGAGGCCGGCCCGCTTGATTTTGGCCAGGAGCTCGTCGGGGATGGGTTCTCCTGTCCGGTAGTGGCGCGCATAGGACTTGATGACGTCCGGGTGCTGGGCCCAGTTCTCCATGATCTGCGAGGGGAGTTCCACGAAATCGCTCGGAACCGATGTGCCCGACAGCCTTTCATATGTGCATCGGGAAAGAAGGCCGTGGAGGGCGTGGCCGAACTCGTGGAACATGGTCAGGGCCTCTTCGAAGCTGATGAGCGAGGGCGTCTCGCCGGCCGGCCGCGAGAAATTCCCGTTGTTGGTGACGAGGGGCGTCACGAATGTCCCACCCCGCGCGGACTGCTGACGAAACTCGTTCATCCAGGCGCCGCCGCCTTTGCTCGACCGGGGAAAATAGTCCGTGTAGAGGATCCCGATGTGGCGGCCGTCGGTCTCCTGAACCTCGAAGACCTTGACCTCGGGATTGTAGATGGGGATATCGGTCCGTTCGATGAATTTCAGGCCCCAAAGCTTCCCCGCCACGGCGAAAGCGCCGTCCCGCACGTTCTCGAGCTTGAAGTAGGGGCGGAGGGCTTCGTCGTTGAGGTCGTACTTGGCCTTCATGACCTTCTCGGCGTAATACCACCAGTCCCAGGGCTCGAGCTTGAAGTCGCCGCCGTCTTTGCGGATCATTTCCCGGAGGTCCTTGGCTTCCCTCTTGGCCATGGCCAGGGCGGGCGTCCAGAGCTGGTCCAGGAGGTTGATGACGCCGCCGGGCGTCTTAGCCATGTTCTCCTCGAGGACGAAATCGGCGTAGGTCTTATAGCCGAGAAGTACGGCCTTTTTGACCCGGAGGGATGCGCTCTTGGCCAGAATCGCCTTGTTGTCGAATTCGGTGTTGTTGTCGCCGCGGCGGATAAAGGCCTTGAAGAGCTTCTCGCGCAGGTCCCGTTTCTCCGAGTAGGTCAGGAAGGGGATCAGGCTCGGTTTGTGGAGGGTGAAGACCCATTTCCCGGCCTGGCCTTTCTCCCGCGCGGCTTCGGCGGCCGCCGCGACCACGGCCTCGGGGAGGCCGGCCAAGTCCTCTTTGTTGTCGATGGCGAGGAAGAAGCCGTTGTCCTCCTTGAGGACGTTCTCTTCGAAGCGCAGGTTCAGGACGGCCAGCTCCTTGTTGATCTCGCGGAGCTCGGCTTTCTTGGTTTCGTCGAGGTTGGCGCCGCCCCGCACGAAATCCTTGTAGGTCTTGTCGAGGAGGGTTGCCTGTTCGGGGTTGAGGCCCAGCTCGTCTTTCCGCTCGTAGACGGCCTTGACCCGGTCGAAGAGCTTCACGTTGAGCAGGACGTCGTCCTGGAGCTGGGAGAGGAGGGGAGCGACTTCCTTAGCGATGGCCTGCATCCGGTCGTTCGTATTGGCCCCCATCAACGGGTTGAAGACATTGTTGACGCGGTTGAGAAGGTCTCCGCTCGCCTCGAGGGCCTCGACGGTGTTGGCGAAGGTCGCGGCCTCGGGATTGTTGACGACAGCCTCGATCTCGCGGCGCGCTTCCTCGATTCCCTTGTTGAATGCGGGTAGGTAATGGTCGTCCTTGATCTTGTCGAGGGGCGGGGTCCCGAAGGGCGTTTCCCAAGCGGCGAGCAGGGGGTTTTCCTCCTGGGGCCGGGTCGCCTTGGTCTCTTTGACGGTGCAGCCGGAGAAGAGGACGAGGATCGATAGGGCCGTCAGGATTGTCAGGGTCGAAAGGGTCGTTCGTTTCATGAGCATCACCTCCAAGGAGTCCGAAGCCGCTATTGTTCCTCAGATCGGGGCTTTTTTCAAGGGCGGGTTGTTGACTTTGTCCCCCAACGGTTCTATCATTTAATCGAAAGAGCGGGGGAAATTGAACGCATGTGTAGTTCGATATGTAACGGAAGCAGCGGGTTGATATGACAGTTATCGCCGAGCTGATATTCGTTACAAGGGCCTTTTATAAAGCACTTGTTTTGGAATCTGGCTTTAATTGAGGATTACTATAATCATTATTGAGCACCAAATTGGGAGGCAGGGATATGCAAGATAAAGAAGTGCGATCTCTTATAGAAGCTAAGCTCAAGAAGAACGGGATAATAATACGAAATAAGAATGCAATTGGTGCTTTTATAAAACTCTTCCCACCCCTTAGTTCTCTTTGGCAGGTTTTATCAGGGGCCCAGGACGCTTTGGAGACAGAGAGAGGCCGGATTACTCAAGAAGTTATTCTTAAGTTCCTTTGTGCATTAGATGAGAAACTGGAGGGGATCATAACCACCCAACAACAGGATGACACTTTCCAAATCTTGTTAGAGAGTGTTAGGGCATATGGCGACGTGACAGGCCTAAAGGCGTGCACTTCCAATCCGGAACTCCGTCAACTGTTCTCCCAAAAAGAAGTCCAAGTGGTCCTCAGCGATATCCAATCGCTTGGAAATGTTACGGGAGTTAACCTCACCGTGGATGAGGAGGTTGATTTAAATAAGCATCTCAATATAAAAACCCCGAATGGGTCCGTCAAGTTCAACCCGGGTGAGGGTCGTAATATCACCTTCGGAAAAGGCATGAAGCACAAAAAATAGATTGGCCCAAAAATATGATACAGGCGCACATTCTGAACAAGCCTACGACTCAAGGGGCGTGGCTGGGACGTCGTGTAAGAGTAAAGGTCATTGATTTTAGGTAGGAGAGGAAGAGCATAAAAAGGTGAAATAATGACAAAAAATGAACAAAGCGGACTCCTTGGGATATCGGAAACAGAACATGCAGAAATTGAACTGTCTGAAAGCCTGGCTTGGTTGCGTCAGCGTATCTCCAAATTTGTCGTTGTAGGGATCTATCTTCTTGCGGGGCAACCGGGTATCGGTAAGTCCAGACTTTCAACACAGATCGCTCTTGATCTTGGCCGAAGAGGTATGAAAACACTTTATATTCTCACAGAGCAGTCAAAAGATGATCTAGCAAAGGTCGCGAGGCAGATGACCTCAGACTGGCCTCGTAAAGACGCTGAACGGGCACTCGGAAATGTACTTCCCGAGGAAGGTGTTTACGACATTGAAGACTTGCCAACATTTCTCGGCCACCAAGTTATGAGTTCCTCTGGAAAGTATCATGGCGTAAAACTCATCATAGTAGATTCGGTTCAAGGACATGGTCTTTCTGCAAGTGCCACTCGCAAGTACAGGCAAGTATATGATTTTTGCCGCCAGTGTAAAACCGATGGGATAACAGTTGTCCTTGTGGCACATGTGACCAAGAAAGGCGATGTTGCAGGGCCCAAGGATATGGAGCACAACGTTGATTGTATCCTTGTGATGCGGAGGGCTATGATATACCGTCCGATGTTTGTCCCTAAAAATCGGTTTGGCCCCGCCATCTTCAAGCCAATACCCCTTGAGATGGACAAGACTACAACGGCCTTGCGGCTCTCTCCTCATAGCGATTCAGTAAGTAGCGTTGCTCGTTCCTATCTTGGCCGACGCGTTGGAATTGCCGAGGCCCAAGCGTCTGTCGCATTGCCCGCTTATGGCAATAGGGGAAAAATCACAGCTCCGGGACTTCCACGCAAGGAAATCGAACAACTGACAACCTGTATCAGTCAGCTTCCCGAGATGCAAATTGAAGACCTCGACTACACTATTCAATGCCGACTTCCGGGCGACAAGCGATATAGGGGGCTTCTCGGCCTTCCTCTCTGCATGGCGCTCATTGCTTCCTATATTCAGAAAGATATACCTCCATACTATATTTATCTTGGCGAGATTGACCTCTTACGTAAGGTGCGGGAAGTGCCCGACGAAATTCTACTCGACCTCTGGGAACAACTCAAGGACCCGGCAAACACAACGATTCCTAAGCCCGTCAGGATATTCTGTCCCAAAGAGAGCGCCCACCTTTTACAGGAGGAAATTGAGGGGGCTACAGTTGTTGCTTGTGAGCGTCTTGATGATGCCGTCTTCATGACTTGGCCGGAACTTAAACCTAATTCACAGGGAATAATCAAATGAGAATCAATGAAATCCTTAGACAGCAAACACTCCCAGCAAGAGATAGAATTAGCGGACTGGATAAGCAGATAGTAAAAGTCGAGGCTGAGCGGAACGCCGCTGAGGAACGTGTCAAACGTGCTAGCACGGAGATAAACCGCCAAAGGAAGCTCGAAACTGATCAAAAGCGAGCTCTCAATGTTACAGAAGAAAAAGTCCTAGAAGCACAGCGCATTTTCGACGACCTTGAGCGGAGACGGCAGGAAGCGTTGGAAACCTTCATGCAGTGCCAAGAGAAATACAATACCTTGTACCACTTGCGGCGGGATGCGCAAAAGGAGACCGAAAAGGCTTTGGCTGATATCCTTAATGAGCAGAAATTCAGACAGCAGGCAGAAGCAGAGATTGCCAGAATGCATGAAGAGCGCCGGACTGCCGAAAAAGATCTTCGTCTTGTATTGTTGAAATCTCTCGATCTGCATCTCGAACAACAACGCGCTCTCTTACAGGCTGCTTTTACGACACAGGAGCAGAGATCTAAGGTGATGCGGGATTTTGAAGCCTTCAGGAGAGCAAGGCATACAGACATGGAGATTGGCCGACTATGTGAGGAACGTGACGAAATTCGTAAATTGCTCAATAACGCCGTAGTCCCCGGCGTTAAAGCAATTTTGGAGTCATCTCTGAAAGGAATTGATGAAATTCTTGCAAATAGGTTTCCCGGAGCACTCCAGATACCTGATCAAGTCTCCAGAGATAACCAAATCGAAGAACTTCTTTTCTATTGCGATCGGGAAGGGAAAGCAGTCTGTCTTCTCCCGATAGCAGCTGCTGAGTGGCGCGGTGAGGCAGCTTCCACAGAGTGCACAGCCAATGCGATGTGTCTTGTGTGGAACATGATTCGGGAGGTCGGTTTAAGGACCGAGGATGGTGATTTTAAAGAAATCAATGACCGTTCGGTCTTCTCGTCGCAACTGGACATCGAGGACATTGCCAGCCAAGGATTCAGTGTCAAATGTGAAGGCATCGAAGTCATCCGCTATGTCTTCGCGGCAGTCCCAACAGAACTTCAGGAAGCGATTTCCCATGAAGATCAAAACGATTGACGCAGCGCGAAGCCTAGGAATTCATCCGGCGCACCTCCTACTTCACATCGCGGCGCTTGATAGGTCACTCACTTTCAATGACGTTTGGCCAGAGATAGATGAAGCGTGGGTGAAAACAGTCGCTTCTGCTGGGAGACATAGACCTTTCCCTTCAGAGCCGGCGCATCAGGTTGGAACGATCCCCCCGCCGCTCTCGAGTTTGTCGAAGAACGCTATTCATGTTCTGGACAAACTTAGCCGGCAGGGCAAATGGGGAAAATTATCGGTGCCCTTTGAGGCTCTCCAGAATCTTACGCATATTCCAAAGAGAGATCTTGAAGACGCAGTTGGTGAAATTCGCAAGGCTGGTTACCTTGATCACGACGGAAGTGGGAGGGGGACAATAAGTCTGGATCCCGCGCGACAGAAGGATATCAAGAAAATTACCCAAGAAAGTAGTGAACATGCTAGGTGACGCTCAACGCTAACTATTGATGGGGGATATGATGTTTTATATATATGAAAATTGGACAGCAGAAAATAAAGCAGTAGTTCATAGAGGTTCTTGCGGCCACTGTAATAGTGGAAAAGGCTGCCATGATAATCCTCTTGGAAATAAAAATGGGAAGTGGCATGGTCCTTTTGAAAAAATTGAAGATGTTGAAATTGCTGCGATCAGAATTAATCGGCCGATGAAAAAGCATCAATGTATTTAAATATAGGCCTATGCACTTGACTCAGGTAGATACAACATATTGTGTTCTAACCATCAAGGAGGTCACCTCTGATACTCTTGCCGGTAACAGGATCAATCGCTGCAGCTTGCTGAACAAGCCGGTAAAAAAGCTTTCCTCTGGAACGAGATCTTCTTCGATTGAAACGAAAAGTAAACTCGTCAAGATAATAGTCCAAGTGCGTCAGTTGAATAGCTCCTTGATGGGTGCCCAACAACCAGCGCTTAAGCAAGGAGGCAACTCGGTTTGCCAATGGCAAAAGGTTCTCGCCAACGTGAGATTCTTGTCGGACGACCTGGTGGACGTAGCTCAGAGTTTGCAGTCGCGCATATCCTATCCAGTCGTCAGTGCGCACAACCGTACCAGGCTCAATACACTCTTGGACAGCTGGCTCCAAACTTTTGGCAGATGCGTTCATCACTCGCCTGAGACGGATTCGCCCAATCCGGCTGCCGTCCTCTTGAGCAGTAATAACCACCAGGGCTTTGCCTGCTGCCCCACGACCCCGTTTGCCAGGCCTTTTGCCTCCAATATAAGTCTCGTCCACCTCCACGATTCCCGAAAGACGATCACGTCCTGGTCGCACCATAGCGTGACGAAGTTTATGCAACCACGTCCATGCCGTTCGGTAGCTCCCAAGACCCAAGACACGCTGCAGCCCAAGGGCGCTGACGCCTTGTTTCTGATTCGTGACATACCAAATGGCTCGAAACCACAACTGCAGTGGTTTTCTCGTATCCTGGAATATGGTTCCTGCTGTTACAGATGTCTGAAAATGACAATTCTTGCATTCATAAAGTCCCTGTCCAATCTGCCAAGCCTCATGATGTCGACAGCGAGGACAACGAAATCCATCAGGCCAACGAAGGCGATAAAGGTAGTCTCGGCAGGACTCTTCTGTGCTAAAATTTTGCTCAAATTCCATCAGGGCTTGGGGATAATCTTCCATACACGACAATACTATATCTTGGGGTTACCTGAGTCAAGTGCATAGGCCTATTTAAATATTTATCAATTCTTTGCTGTGAACAGGCAGGGGCGTGTGCCCATACAAATTGTATAGAGCATGAAGCTTATTTCTGCTGATTTTATACCTTCAACTCAAGCATTCGGTAACTATATTGATCGCTATTTTAATATTCGAGACGGCAAGTTCTATATTATAAAATCTCCTGAAGAATTCATTGATAAATTTAACGCTGATGATAGAGATGATTTTAAGTTCCCAATGAGTCCAAAAAGAGATTCAGATGTGTCAAAATTTGATGAATTGTGATTCTGTACATAACAAGGCGCTGCACCTGACCGCTATTCCACTGCGCTCCATAGCGGCAGGTGAGCTTTTACGTTGGGCGGACAATGGGGAGGAGGGATAGAGTCATGCGCAAGAACGAGGAAACGCTGGAAAAAGAACTTCTATGGCGGCAGTATGCCCTCCATGTAGACCTGTACAAGTTCTACTTGGACCTTACGGTCAAGGTCAACGTCTTCTACTACGCTATCACCGGAGCCATCTGCACCTACTACTTCCAGCACGCGGTCGACAAAAGCATCGCGCGCTTCGCTCTCCTCCTGCCAATCGTATTCAGTATTGCGATCGGAAGCATTTTCTTCTACGGAGCCCACCTTCTTAGTATCACTCGAGAGGAGCTTTTTGCTATTAGAGACAAGCTTGGCCTTGAGACTGCTCCTGAGATAGGCGTACTCGCCGTATTCTTGCGCTCTTTCGGCACAATCATGGTTCTTACGGGACTGGGTCTCGCGGTCTTTTTTTTCGTCGGTAGGACTTAGGTAATATGAAAACCTCCCAACAAGCGCTTGCACCTGATGAGGGTACGCTACAAAGACCGTTGCTCACTTGCAGAAAAAGCGCATCGTTGGCAGAAAGGAGTTGACAAATGCCAAGAAAACGAAAACAACCTGCCGCTCATAGAATTGGTCACGAGATAGTTCTGCAACACAAGCAATCCGCCACACGGGAACAAACACCTCCCCCACGAGCAAAGGAAGACATTCAGAAACAGCAGCCTTCGGCTCCCCCCGAACCAGAAGCTGTTACCAACCACGATCTTATTACATCAATACTTGCCGGCTTCGGCCCAGAGGGAACAGACGAACAAAAGAACACTGCAAAGGGGAATATTCGCCGGTACTTGGAACAGCAAATTGAGAAGCACCCTGTTGCGAGTCAGTACAATATGATGTTTCTGTACGACGAGACAAAGTTGGTCAAGGGCGATGCAGATAGCATCTACGCTGCTGTCACAAAATTCCAAGAAACCAAACCCATTCTATTGATCTTGCATTCGATTGGTGGATTGGTAGAGCCTGCCTATTTAATAGGAAAACTACTTTATGAATACAGCGGAGGGAAACTTGAAATCGTGGTTCCACGGCGAGCTAAGTCCGCTGCGACTCTTCTTTGTTGCGCCGCTAATCATATTCACATGGGCAGTCTGAGCGAGCTAGGGCCTATTGATCCCCAGTTTGAAGGACTTCCCGCACTTGGCCTGAAGAGCTCGATTCAGCATATCGCCGAATTGGTAGCCGAATACCCTCATGCAACAGACCTTTTCTCTAAGTATATGAGTCAATCCATACCGCCCATTTACTTGGGCTACTATGAACGCGTAGCTGAATCAGCTGTGCAGTATGCTGAGCGACTTCTTAGCCCCCACGCCGTAGAACTTGCGCAATCACCAGAGAAAATCGCCAAGAACTTGGTGTATTCGTATAAAGACCACAGCTTTGTCATCGACAAACAGGAAGCGCGATCCATTTTCGGCAACAAGATCGTCAGGCACAATACCGAAGAATACAAATTAGGGAATGCCGTCTATCAAGAGTTCGTACTCGTAACTCGTATTGCAGATCTGGCCAACTGCGCGTTTTATATGATTGGCTCAATAGCATCGGACCCAGGTTTTCTGAAACGCAAGAAATAGAATTGCCAGCAATCGCTTATAGCCTAGGAGGGTATCGTTGCGGCACCTTTAAGGATTAAGCGCAACGTTGGGTAGCTTGGGCCAAAGAACTATGGAGGAGCAATACATGATCGACATCGGGACTGCACTTGCAAGCGCCGTTATATTCCTCTTCGCCCAGAATCAGACTGGCCAAGAGCCAATTGGCACGGCTTTTATTGTCGGGTATCCGGTTCCCGGAAAACCTGGCCAGTCTGTTCCTCTAGTCGTGACGGCAAAGCACGTTATAGGCGATCGCATGAAAGTGTTCGGTCGGTTCAGTACCCAGGAGGGTAAAGCGACAGCCACCTTCGAGTACGACCTGACCGCCCTGAGGCGGGCAGGCGATTATTGGGAGCACAAGGACTCTGGCGTTGACATTGTCGTTTTCCGCACTCCACATTTCGAACAGGCGAAGTACCAAGTCGTTCCGCTTGAGCTGATAGCTTCAAAGGAAGCCTTTAGAGCTGAGTCGATACAGACAACGGATCGGGTGGTTTACCCAGGTCTCCTGGTCAATTTCATGGGTCTATCGAGGAACTACCCTATTGTGCGAAGTGGTTCTATTGCCCTCATCCCAGACGAGCCAGTTCCGATGCGATATTTAGTTGGCAGCAAGACGATTGAAACACAGCAAGAGGCTATTCTAATCGACGGGACCGCGGTTGCTGGCGAAAGCGGAAGCCCTGTCTTCCTTTGGCCAGGCCCTCGTCTACAGGGTAACGCCTTCACGGTTGGTGGAACGAAGCCTCTCGTGCTCGGAGTCCTTCATGGCTTTTACCTAGCTCGGCAGCGGGAGATTAAAAACATCCAGACTACCCGCTTAGTCCAAGGGTTTGCTGAGAATTCACACATCGCAATCGTATTTCCATCGTGGAAGTTGCGTGAGATTATCGAACTGCCAGCGGTCGCGGCGAGAATCGAGCAACTCATTAAGATTGGCAATCAGTGAAGGACGTGGATGCTGCCCAACAAGGCATTGCAGCCGATCCCGCCGCACTTTCGATAAGCGGCTGTGGGTGAGCGCTGGTCGTTATTAGGACATGTAGGAGGGCAAGCCGTGGAGTGGATGAGCGTGGCCCAGAAAATCAGGAATCGCGAGAAGGATCATATAAGGATTCTCGCCGCCGTCCTTCGGGCCGACGAGGGAAACATCTTTCCGGCGGACCTAATCGTCATCGGAGCAATA
>JALHUR010000030.1 GCA_022867325.1 Candidatus Aminicenantota bacterium
TCCTCCTTTGAAAGCCGCTCGTTTCGACCGCATCCTGTCCCGGGTCGTCGACATCCGGCCCGGGGAGCGTCCGTTCGCCGCCCTCCTCTTCCTGTACTTCTTCCTGATCACGTTTCCGGCCTACATCATCAAACCCGTCAAGCTTTCCCTCCTCCTCCGTTCCTTCAAGGCCGGGGACCTTCCCTACGCCTATCTTCTATCGGCCGTCTTGATCGGTTTCGTGGTCGCGCTCAACGCCCGTCTGATCGAGCGGCTTCCGCGCAGGCGCTACCAGGCCGGGACTATCCTGTTTTTCATGTCCAACCTGGTCCTGTTTTGGTTCCTGTTCAAGTCCCATTGGCCGGGTCTGCGTCTGATTTATTGGTTCTGGTCCGATGTCTTCATCGCCACGACCGTGACCCAGTTCTGGATCGCCGTTAACGACGTTTTCCATCCCCACCAGGCCAAGCGGCTCATCGGGTTTCTGGTCAGCGGCGGCCTGCTGGGCGGAATCTGCGGATCGCTGTTGGCCGGGCGTCTGGCCCGGATCATCGGCACCGAGAACCTCCTTCTCGTCTGTCCGGTCGTCCTGGTCGGAACCTTCGTCGTCGTCCAAGCCCTTCACCGCCGGCGGGAGAGGGTCGAAGCCGGAGACGGAGCGCGTCCCCATGTCCCGGACAGGCGGAGCTCGGTTCCATCCCATCCTTTAGAGGGGTTCAGGATCCTGCGCAGAAACCGCTACCTGACATTCCTGGCCGGAGTCTTGGCTCTGGCCGTCATTATCGGAACCCTGTTCGAGCTCCAGTTCAACACGATCCTCCAAGGGGCCGTTACGGACAAGGATGCCAGGACCGCTTTCATCGCCGCGTTCTACGGCATCCTGCTCATCATCTCCTATCTGTTCCAGCTGTTCGTATCCGGGCCGATCCTGAGACGGTTCGGGATCAAAACGGCCCTCGTCATCGGGCCCGTCCTTCTTCTGGCCGGAGCCCTATCCATCTTCGTCGTTCCGGCCGCGGCGCTTCTCGGCTGGGCGGTCGCGGCCCGGGGGGTCGATAAGGGAATGGACAACACGATCAACCAGTCCGTCCGCGAGCTTCTTTACATTCCGGTCCCGGCCGCCGTCAAGTACAAGGCCAAGCTTTTCATCGATATATTCGTGACCAAGTTCTCGAGCGGACTCGGCGCGCTCCTGTTTCTGGCCGCCTTCACGGGCCTCGGCTGGCCGGTGCGCAAGATCAGCTTTCTGAGCCTGGCCCTGATCGGTGTCTGGATCGTCCTGGTCCGGCTCATCCATCTGGAGTACATTCGGGTCGTCAAGCAGGACCTCGAGCGGCGCTGGGAAGACGGGCATAAGCTCGTCGCTGAAAAGGTCGACCTCGACATGACCCGGCTTATCTTCGACACGATCCAGAGCCGGGAGAAAAGCTCCTCCCTGTACCTGATGAACCTGTTCGACCTGGTCGGAAAGGACAATCTGACCCCGGAGCTCAAGAAGCTCATCGCCTCCCAGGCCGAGGATTACCGCCTCCGGTCCCTGGACTCGGTCCTCGATGTCGGGGCCGAAGCGTCCGGCCTCGATGTCGGCGACATTCTCGATGACGCGGACTGGCAGAAGAACATCCGGGAGATCCTCGAGCTCGATTCCTACCGTAAGGTCATGGACGACTATCTCCATAAGACGTTGAGCGGGACGAACCGGGCCGATGAAATATCCCGGATGGAGGCGGCCAAGCTCCTGGGGCTGCGCGGCCCATCGGCGGAGGTCGTCCGAGGCCTGAAAGCCCTCCTGGCCGATCCTTCGGCCGAGGTCCTGAATTACGCCATCGCCAGCGCCGCCCGAATCCGCAAAAAGGAGCTGGTGCCCGCCCTGATCGGCCACTTGGTCAATCCCCAGATCCGCCAGATCGCCGCCGACGCCCTGGTCGCGCACGGGGAGAAGGCCCTGCCCGCCCTCAAGTCCTATCTCGAGGACGGCCGGAAGGGCCTCGACCTCCGCCGGGCCCTTCCCGACGTCCTGGCCAGGATCGGGACGCCGCGCGCCGCCGACATGCTGCTCGGCGAGCTCGACCGGAAGAAAGCGGAAGGCCTCGAGGCCGAGGTCATCGAGGCCCTCTTCCGTTTGAAATCGCGCGACCCCGATTTTCGATTCCGCGAGAAGCGGATCATTCCTCTCGTCCTGGACCAAATCCGGCGCTCCTGCCGTCTTTTCCTGGATCTCTGTTCGGCCAAGGCCGAGGCATCCTGTCCCGATGTCCGGTCCGACGTCCGGATGGCATTGGCCCTTAAAAGGATCTTTGAGCTTTTGAGCCTCGTTTATCCGATCGAGGATATCGTCCGCGCCTACCAGAATCTCCTGACCGGAACCGAGCGTTCGGCCGACTATTCGCTGGAGCTTCTCGACAACATCCTCAACAAGGAGATCCGGGACAGCCTGGCCCCGCTGGTTGAAGCCTGGCCCCCCGAGGAGAGAATACGGCGCTGCCGGAAGCTTCTCCTGGAGTCTCGGAGACCAAAGCCTTGATTAAAAGATCCTTATCTGAAGAGGGGGCTTCCCCTCGGAGGTTGAGTTGGATAGAATGAAAACAAGGATAAGCCATGTTTGACCTGTTCGTCTATCCCAAGGAGGGCGAACCCTTTGTCTTCCAGGTCGAGAAGGAGCGCACCCTGATCGGACGGGCCCCGGATAACGACCTGCCCTTGACGGATCAATTCTGCTCTTCGCGCCACACCGCGATCCTGCGGCGGGGGGAGAAGTTGACCGTCGTCGATTCGGGCAGCAAAAACGGGACGTTCGTCAACGGCGTCAAGATCCAGCAGGAGACCGAGCTCGCCAACGGCGATGAGATCCTGGTCGGAATGACCCGCCTCATCTTCGGAAAGAAGCCGCTCTCCCATGTCGAGCTGGTCGAGGCCGGTCCTCTGGCCGAAAACATCAACACCATCGTCAACGTCCGGGACATCCTCAAGGAAAGCGCCGTCGATACGATGACCCGGAAACCGGCCGCCGTCTTCGACCCGGAAGAAATCCGGCGCGAGCAGAAGGTCCTGCGCGTCCTCAACGAGGTCAGCCAGTCCCTGATCTATCACATGCCGATGTCCGAGCTCTTGTCCCACATCATGGACCTGATCACCGAGAACGTCAGGATGGACAGGGGGGTCCTCATGCTCAGGGAGGGCAACCCTCCCCAGCTGGTCCCCCGGGTCATCAGGATTCAGAACCGGGAGATGAAAGATAAAAACTTCCGGATCAGCCAGAGCGTCGTCCGGACGGCCCTCGACAAGAATTCGGCCGTCCTCGTCTCCGACATCCAGTCGGACACCCAGTTCCGGGCCCAAGCCAGCATCATCCAGTCCAGCATCCATTCGGCCCTGTGTGTCCCGCTCTGGAACAATAAAGAGATCATCGGGGTCATCTACGGGGACCGGATTTCCATCCTGGAGTCGTTTACTCCCGATGACATGAAGCTCTTGACCTTCCTGGCCAACCTGGCCGCCATCAAGATCGAGAACGCCCGCCTCTTCGAACAGGCCCTGGAGAAGAGCCGCCTCGACCGGGATCTGAGCCTGGCCGTCCAGATCCAGAGGAATTTTCTCCCCAGGGAAAGCCCGGCCCCGGACGACTTCCACATCTGGGGGACGAATTTTTGCAGCTGCCGGGTCGGCGGGGATTACTACGATTTCATTCAGACCGGTCCGACGACCGTCGGATTGGCCATCGCCGACGTCTCCGGGAACGGAGTGGGAGCGGCCCTGCTGATGGCTTCGCTGCGGGCGGCGCTCCACTCCGAGGTCCATCCGGGCGTCGACCCGGCCGTCATGGCCGGCAAGCTCAACGAATTCGTCCACCGCAGCTCGGAAAGCCATACCTTCATTTCCTTCTTCTTCGGGGATCTCGACAAATCGACCGGCCGGCTCCTCTACGTCAACGCCGGACACAACGCGCCCGTTCTGGTCAAGGCTTCCGGCTCCGTCCAACGCCTGCCGAGGCTGGGTTTTTGCCTGGGTATGTTTTCGGGGGCCGGCTTCGAAGTCGGCGAAGTCCGGCTCGACCCCGGCGACAGGCTGTGTCTGTTCACCGACGGCATCGTCGAGAGCCGCGACAAGGACCGGGAGGAATACGGGGAAGAGCGGCTGATCGAACTCCTCAAGGCGAACCCGGATGAAAGCGCCCGGGAGACCGGGGAACGGATCGTGGCCGATGTCCGGGCTTTCTCCCAGTGCGAGGATCCCGAGGACGATATGACGATCGTGATCGTGAAGAGGAAGGGCTGATCGGGCCAAGGGACCGGCGCGTCATGGGAAAAGCCGTCGAGCGCATCAAGGTCCGGGCGGAACTGGGGGACATCGACCGGGTCCGGATCGTCCTCAGAAAAGCCCTCGAGCGCTGGGGGGTCGACGAGGAGGACGGCTTCAAGATCGAGCTGTCCCTGTACGAGATCTGCATCAACATCATCCTTTACGCCTATCCGGGGGCTCGCGGCCATATCGATGTCCGGCTTTGGACGGAGAGGAACCTGTTCCATCTCGAGGTCCGGGATACCGGCGTTCCCTTCGATCCCAAGAGCCTCGCCCCTCCCGATATCCGGGACAACATCCGGAGGGGGAAGAAGGGGGGCTTGGGCGTTTACCTGGTCCGGACGCTGATGGACGGGTTTACTTACAAACGCGAGAAA
>JALHUR010000327.1 GCA_022867325.1 Candidatus Aminicenantota bacterium
ACCGGCGGCATCCGCTTTTATGTCCGCCTCGATCCGGGCCGGTCGGATCGTTTCGATCCCGGAAAAGTCGACGGCGGCCGACGCCGTGGCCGGAGGAATCGAGCCGGGCTCCATCACTTTCGACCTGTGCCGGACGCTCATCGACGATTGGATCGAGGTGACTGAAGGAACTATCCGGGAAGCCGAAGCGGTCCTGAACGGTCGCGGTCGGGGCCCGGTCGAGCCGGCCGGCGCGCTGGCTTTGGCCGGACTCATGTCCGGACCCGAGCGGTTCCAGGGGCGGTCCGTCGTTCTCATCGCGAGCGGCGGCAACTCCGGCCGCGCTTCCGCGAACGACGGCGCTTGAGACGCGGCTCGAAAGAGATTGCTCTCATCCGCATTTTTTTCTATTATTATGGGGACGCGGCGCGAACATGATCAAACGGATTTTTTTACTGGCGGCCATCGGGTTGGTTTTCAGCGCCTGCCGGAAGCCGGAGCCTCCGCCGGAGCCCGCCTCGGTCGACAAACCCCTGTATTCGATCGGGATCTTCCAGTATTCGGAATCGGTGACGCTCAACGACGTCAGGGCCGGACTTCTCAAGGCCCTTGACGAGGCCGGTCTCAAGGACGGCGTCAACGTCCGTCTCGAAATCCGTCTTGCCAAAGGGGACATCGCCCAGGTCCAACGAATCGCCCAGGAGTTCGCCGCCGCCAAGCTCGACCTGGTCATCCCGCTTTCGACCCAGTGTCTGCAAGCGGCCTTGATCGAGATCCCGGCCATCCCCATCGTCTTTTCCTCCGTCGCCAATCCCTACATCCTCGGGGCCGGGCGGACTCCGACCGACCACCTCGGGCATGTGACGGGCGTCGTCTCGACCGGACCGGTCCGTCAAATGATCTCTTTCATCAGGGAGGTTCTGCCTCAGGCCCGCCGGGTCGGGACGCTCTGGACGCCCTCGGAGATCAACTCCGAGTACTATCTTGAGCTTGCCCGCGAAGCGGCCGCCGCGGTCGACCTTGAGCTCGTGAGCGTTCCGGTCACGAACGCCAATGAGATCTCCCTCTCGGCCCAACTCCTCCTCAACCGGAAAATCGACGCCCTGTATCCCATCTCCGACAACACGATCAACGCCGCCTTCCCCGTCCTGGGGAGAATGGCCGACGAAGGGCGAATCCCCCTCTTCGGCGGGTTCATCCTCTCGACGGGACTGGGAGCCGGCGCGGCCATGGGATTCAATTTTTTCGACATGGGCTACAAAACGGGCCAGATCGTCCTTCGCGTCAAGAACGGAGAGAGTCCCGGCCGCATCCCGTTTCAGTCCATGGAGAGCGTCAAGCTCTTCATCAACATCAAGGCCGCCGAGAGGCAGGGCCTCCGCTTCAGCCCGGGCATTCTCAAGAAAGCGGACCGGGTCTTGTCCGAGCCGAATCCCTGAGTCGGTTCGGCTTCTCCTTCACTCATGCAAACCCGGATCCATCAGCCAACGGCCCCGTCCCACGGCCGCGGAAGTCCGGATCGCTTCGCGGGTCAGCCGGGTGGCCTGCCGGCAGGCGGAAACCAGGGAGAAGCCCCCGGCCAGCCGGGCCAGTACGGCCGAGGAAAAATAGCATCCGGTCCCGTGGACGGGAGGACGGGCGATCCGGGGCGAATCGAACAGGTGCGTCTTCGCGCCGTCGAATAGAACATTGACGGGGTGTCCTCTGAGGTGGCCGCCCTTGATGAGGCAAGGGGCGAGGATCCGTTCGGCCAACCGGCGCGCGGCCGTCTCCATGTCTCGCACGGTCGTTATTTTGAGGCCGCTGAGCAGGGCGGCCTCCTCAATGTTCGGGGTGAGGAGGGACAGTCGGCCTTTCAGAGCGGGCAGGAAAGCCCGGACGGCGTGCTTGTCCAGAAGAGGGACGCCGGAGCTGGATCGCAGGACGGGATCGACGACCCTGGGGAGGCCGGACGCCGCGGCGAGAATGCCGGACGCCGCCTTGAGGTTGGCGCCGGATCCCAGCATGCCGACCTTGACGCCCGCGATAGGGACGTCCCGGGCCAGCGTCTCATACTGAGACAGGACAAAGCGGGAGGGCAGGCTCCTGACCTCGCGCACTTTTCGCGTATCCTGGACGGTCAGGGCGGTCAGGACGGCCGTCCCGCGGAATCCCAAGCTGCGGAAGACGCTCAAATCGAGGAGGACGCCGGCTCCGGCCGAGGGGTCGAACCCGGCGACCGAAACGAGAACTCCCTTGCGGCCTTGGGACAACATGACGGTACATTCCGAAGACCATTGTATCTCGGGAGCGAAGGCTTGGACAAGATGTGGTAAAATGTTAAAAAAATGGCCAGGGTCCATGTCTGGGTGTCAGGGCGCGTTCAGGGCGTCTGCTTCCGGGATTTTGCCGAGCGCTGGGGCTCGATGCTCGGGCTGACGGGATGGGTTCGCAACCTCTGGGATCGCAGGATCGAAATCGTGGCCGAGGGGGACAGGGCCGGGCTGGAACAGCTCCTCGAACACCTTCGGATAGGGCCGCCCTCAGCCCGCGTCGAGGGTCTTGAAGTCCGGTGGGAGGAGCCGAGCGGCGAGTTCTCGTACTTCCGGATCGTCCCTTCGCATTAGCGGGAGGAATCCGCTCCGGCCTTGGCCTTCTTCCGGCATTCCCGGGAACAGAAGAATCGTTCCCGTCCGTCGACGACGTCCCGGACCGCGTCTCGGCGGGGGAGGTAAGTGCCGCAGATCTCGTCTTTGACCAGGGTGTCGGGACCGGAGGGACGCGAGGGGGGCGTCGGTTTGCGCGCGCCCGACGCGGCGATCCCCTTGATGATCGAGAGAATAACATAGGCGAGGATGGCGTAGACGAGAAGCCGAAGGATCCCTGCCAGAAACATAGAATGACTTTAATCGATGGACTTCCTTGTGTCAACGGCCGGCGGCGGCGGCCGGGGCACTTGATTCGGGCCCGGGTTGCCGGTAATATGACAACTCAGGCCCGCGCCGGCATTTTCGAGGAAAGGACAGGCCCATGAAGCTCGAAGCTTTCTACCGGGACGCCGTCCGGATCGGCATCGCCAACGACCTCCGCAACAAAGAGGAGATCGACCGCCTCCTCCGGGAAGAGAAGGAGCGATTCGAGAAGATGAAGCCGGAGGAGAAGGAGGATTACGACGCCGACCGCCTGTTCAATCCGTTCGCCGACACCCGGATTCTTTTCGGAGATCCGGGGACCGGCGTCAAGCGGGTGCTGGTCGGGATCGACATGGAAACTCCCGAGATCCTTCTCGCCTATCTCCTCAACAAGGATAAAGGGCGGAAAATCGACCTCGTCGTCGCCCACCATCCCGAGGGCCGGGCTCTGGCCCGGCTCCATGAAGTCATGCGGCTCCAGGCCGATATCCTGGCGGCCTGCGGCGTCACCATCGCGGCCGCCGAGCATCTCCTCGACAAGCGCATCGGCGAGGTCGAACGGCGGCTCCTGCCTGTCAACCATGACAGGGCGGTATCGGCCGCCCGCGCCCTCGGCCTGCCCTTCATCTGCGTCCACACGCCGGCCGACAACTGCGTCACTCGTTATCTCCAGAAGCGCATCGACAAGGAGAAACCGCTCCGGCTCAAGGATCTTCTCAAACTTCTTCTCGAAATCCCCGAGTACAAGGCCTCGGCCCGCCGCCAAGTCGCGCCCCGGATCGTCAACGGCGCGGAGTCCAACCGATGCGGCCGGATTCAGGTCGACATGACGGGAGGGACGGAGGGGGCCAAGGAGCTCTTGGACAAATGCGCGGCGGCCGGGACGAGCACGCTCGTCGGCATGCATTTCAGCGAGGAATTTCTCGAGCAGGCCAAGAAGGTCGCCATCAACATGGTCATCGCAGGCCATATCGCCAGCGACAGCCTCGGCCTCGATCTCCTCCTGGACGAGATCGAACGGAAAGAACGGCTCGAAGTCTTCGGGGTCTCGGGATTCGAGCGGATCCGGCGGGGGGCGAAGAAAAACTGATCAGACCTGCTGCCGGGCCTTGGTCTGGATGAGACGGGCGAAGTTCCGGGCTTCCTCGAGGTCGTGCCGGTCGGGATGGGTGCCGGCCGAGGGGGCCATATCCGCCCATTCGGCATGCTCGGGCGATTGTTTCAGGAAATCGAGCGCCTTCAGGGAGAGTTTCCCGCGGCAGGAATAAGTCCCCAGGACCTTGGCCCGGGACGCCAGGACCACGGCGTACTCGACGGCCTCGCGGGACAACCGGTGCCCATGGAGGGAGCCGTGGGTCGAAAAGATGGCGATTTTCATGCCGGCCGGGATCCTTTTTAAAAACACTTCGGCCTTGTAGGGAACGCTGTGGGCGTGGACGGGGAAGCCGACGAAGATGAGCCCGTAGCCGTCGACCTCCTCGACGTCTTCGATGGGGAGCAGGACTTTAGGGCCCTGGACCTCCTCGAAAATGGCCTCGGCCAGTTTCTTGGTGTTGCCGGTGGCGCTGAAGAAAGCAACCAGGGTTTTGGACATGGGGGCGTTTTTCAGAACAGGAAGCGCAGGCCGATCTTGAGGCTGAAGCCGCTGAAGTCGAACTCGCCCTGCCGGACGTTCCGGTAGAGGTCCCCGGCGGGACGATCGGTCCGTCCGATCAGGAGTTGGGTCGGCTGGTCGAGGCCGAATTCGTCGCTCTCGAAGAAATAGAGGGAATAGCTCCCGCTGTCCGTCTTGCCGGTGTGGTCGCTGTAGGTGAAGGATCCCTTGAATCCCGATATCCGGGTCCAGTCCTTTTCGGCCTCGATCCCGACGGCCAGGAAGGGGAGGACGAGGTATTCGGCGCCGAAGGTCGCGTAGCTCCCCAGGGACTCCGACCGGTAGGTCGTAGCCTTCTTGAACCAGTAGCGATAATCCATCTTGGGGCCTTTGAAGACGGCCTCGTAGTTTTCCTCGACCCGGTAACGGGCGAAGACGAGATGGCGGCCGTATCCGGCCGAGAGCCGGAGATTGTTCCAGACGGGCAGCGTGAAGCTCAGGCCGATCCGGATCGGAGTCGCCTTGACGTCGTTGAGAAGAAAATCGCTTTCGGTATGGGTCGCGCCCGGGTTTTGGAACTGGACCGTGCCGTCCTTGGCCCCGGAGACGGTCGTGCCGGCCAGGTCGAGGGCCAGCCCGGCGAATAGGGGGAAGCGGACCTCGATCTCCCAAGAGGATCCGAGCGCTGGAGGCTGGAAGGATCCCAGCAGGGTTCCTCCGTTCTTCGAGTTGAAGGACGTCCAGAGGCTGTTGTAAGACTGGAGCCAGGTCTGAAGATCGCCCTCCGCGGCCGAGTAGGTTCTCAAGTTCAGCCGGACGCTGACTCTCTCGGCCCGCAGCGGGGTCGTGCCCGCCAGGACGAGACGGCCGAGCGCCGCGGCCGTCCACAGGCTTCGGCGTCGATCGCGTTCCATGTTTCTATTCTTCCATAAACGACCGGAAATTTCCATGGCTCAGTCCGATAGGCCGGGGAAGCGCAGGATGATCCGCGTCCCTTTCCCGAGCTCGCTCGAGGCCTCGATCGTCCCCCCATGGTCCTCGATGATCTTCTTGGCCAGGGGAAGGCCCAGGCCCGTCCCGGTCTCCTTGGTCGAGAAATAG
>JALHUR010000328.1 GCA_022867325.1 Candidatus Aminicenantota bacterium
AACTCGTTACATACCTGAAGCATTTCGGAGAGCAGGCGTACTTCGTCAACATTCCGTCGAAGTTCATCAGCGCCGACGGCCGGACGTTGTGGCTGTGTTATGCGGCCAACTTCAGCTCCGGCTGGGGAGGCGTCGTCTTTCAGTCCAACCCCCGCGGCAGCAGATACGCCATGTGCCTCCAGGAAATCCTGTTGGGCAGCGAAAAAACTCCTCCCGCAGCCAGCGTTCTTGAGCGAGGCGATAACCTCGCGAGGACCGCGGCCATTTCGGCCAGTTCCACACACCAGGACTATTCGGCCAACGGCCTTACAGACGCTTTCGTCGCCGGTTATCCCGGTGACATCTCCAGGGAATGGTGCACCAAGGGCGAAAAGGAATCGGCCCTTGTCCGCCTGACATGGGCGAGCGAGCAGAGTATCGACCGGGTCTGGCTGTTTGACCGGCCGAACGACCTCGACCAGGTCACCTCGGCTGTGATCCTTTTCAGCGACTGCTCGACGCTGAAGGTCGGCGCCTTGCCCGATGACGCCAGAACCGGCCTTGAGGTGCGATTCCCCGCCAAGAAAGTCCGCTGGCTCGCTGTGCTGATCGATACCGTCAAACCTTCAACACAGAATATCGGGCTGGCGGAGATAGCGGTCTTTCAGGCCCAACCCAAATAACGATTGTCCATTATCGAATCGCAGAAACATCCGTGTCACAGATGCAGACTGTTTTTACAGTTGCAATGGTGGTACCAATAGTTCATACCGTGGATAATCAAAGCCCTGCTGTGCATTCTTGCGGCAATTTCCGTAGCGATTATTGTTGACCCGAATCTGCGTGGCGTTTTTTTAGTGTTAGGGCGAGGCCGGGGGCTTCTTTGTGGAGGAAGATGGTTTCGAGCTGAGGGTCGGTGGTGACGGCGTTTATGTAGTCCTTCATTTCCGCGGCGCGGTCGGTAGTATTATGAGCTAAGATCAGGCCGCCGGGGCGGACTAAGGGCAGGAGCTTATTGAGGTAATCGAGGTAGCCGGTCTTATCAGCGTCGAGAAAGAGGATGTCGATTGGGCCTTTTAGGTTTGTGACCGTCTTATGGGCGCCGCCCTCGATGAGTGTTATGATGTGGTCAACTCCGGCCCGCTTGAGGTTTCGGGGGATATTTCATGGAATCCGGAATCACAACCCGGCCAATAACAGACGAAGCGTATTGAATCATCCTAACGATGAACGTGTAAGGAATTCGCCGTATGAAAATCAGTCATGCCATTCTTTCATTAGCCGTTGTCTCTCACCTGATGGTCCCCGCGCTTCATGCCCTATCGCCCGACATCCGTGGGGCCATCAGCGAAATCGAACAATCCACCATCGATGCTCCGCCGCCGCCATCCGGCATCTGGCCCAGCGAAGAAAAACCGGATTGCCCGTTTCCGCGATCAGGCATGCTGACAAGCCTCCGTTTCACCGGCCGACACGCCGAATATACCGGCGCCGACACCTGGTATCCGTCATGGGCCTCCGACGGCAGACTATATTCGCCGTGGACTGACGGGAACGTCAACGGACTTGGCTCCAGCTCTGCCGGACGCGAAGCCACCACCGGCCACGCCACGATCCTCGGCG
>JALHUR010000031.1 GCA_022867325.1 Candidatus Aminicenantota bacterium
CTCGGCCGCGTTCATGCCTTTGATGTCATCGGGCGAGGTCTCGATGCGGGCTAGAACGACCTTCTCGCCCCGTTTGGCCCAGGCCTCGGCGTCGACGGAGTTGAAGACGACGCGGCCGGTGGCCGCGCCGGGCCCGGCGTTCAAGCCCTTGGCCAGGAGCCGGCCGCCCTTGATCGCAGCGTCCTTCTCGGCGGGGTCGAAGATCGGCCGGAGGAGTTGGTTGAGCTGATCGGGCTCGATGCGGGCCAGGGCTTCCTTCTCGTTGATGAGTTTCTCATCGACCATGTCCACGGCGATCTTGATCGCGGCGAACGCTGTCCGCTTGCCGACCCGGCACTGGAGCATGTAGAGCTTGCCCTGCTGGATGGTGAACTCGATGTCCATCATGTCCCGGAAATGCTTCTCCAGGATGTGGCGGATCTTCTCGAGCTGGGCGTGGGCCTTGGGGTCGTCCCTGCGGAGGTCGGCGATCGGGAGCGGCGTCCGGATCCCGGCCACCACGTCCTCGCCCTGGGCGTTCATCAGGTACTCGCCGTAGAAGGTGTTCTCGCCGCTGGCCGCGTCGCGGGTGAAGGCGACGCCGGTGCCGGAGTCGTTCCCCATGTTGCCGAAGACCATCAGCTGGACGTTGACGGCCGTGCCCCAGGAATCGGGGATGTCGTACATCTTGCGGTAAGCGATGGCCCGCTCGTTGTCCCAGGACCCGAAGACCGCGCCGATCGCGCCCCAGAGCTGTTCCCTGGGGTCTTCGGGAAAGTCATGTCCGGTCTTCTGCTTGATGGCGGCCTTGAACCGGGCCACCAGGTCCCTCAAGTCCTCGGCCGTCAGGTCGACGTCGTTCTCGATCCGGCGCTGGCGTTTCTTGCTCTCGATGATGGCCTCGAACGGGTCTATATCGTCCTTGGCGACCGGCTTCAGGCCGAGGACAACGTCGCCGTACATCTGGACGAAGCGGCGGTAGGAGTCGTAGACGAACCGGGCGTTCCGCGTCTTGGCGATCAGGGCGGCGGCCGTCTTTCCGTTCAATCCCAGGTTCAGGATCGTGTCCATCATGCCGGGCATCGAAGCCCGCGCCCCGGACCGGACCGAGACGAGGAGGGGATTCTTCGGGTCGCCGAAGCCCTGGCCGGCCGTCTTTTCCAGCCTTTTCAGGTTTTTCTCGACCTCCCGCTTGACGTCCTCGGGAACGCGCTTCTTGTTTTTATAAAAGAGGTCGCAGACCTCCGTCGAAACCGTGAATCCGGGGGGGACGGGCAGGCCGATCCCGGCCATCTCGGCCAGGTTGGCGCCCTTGCCGCCCAGAAGGCCCTTCATGTCCTTGTTGCCTTCGGCCTTGCCGGCGCCAAAGAAATACACGTATTTTTTCGCCATGATTAAAGCTCCTCTTTGGGAATAAACTAAGTGAGTTTACCCGGAAGCCGGATAAATTGCAAGCGCGCCGCTACCGCTTTTTTCGGCGGCGAAGCTTGATGCGGAGGAGCTCCCCGAGCATCCCGGCCGCGCCGCGAACGAGGCGGACCCGGCTCGGGCGGGAATGCCTCCAGACGACCGGGACTTGCCCGATCCGATAGCCGGCCGTCCGGCAGAGATAGAGGACCTCGACGTCGAAGCTGAATCCCGTCGTCCGGACGCGAGCGAAGATGTCCCTGGCCGCCTCCCGCCGGAAAAGCTTGAACCCGCACTGGGTGTCGGGAATGCCCCGGAAAAGCAGGAGGCGGACGAACAGATTGAAGGTCTTCCCCATGAGCTCGCGGACGGGATTCTGGCGGATCCGAATATCGGACCCGGGAAGGGCCCGGGAGCCGATGACGACGTCGCAGCCTTCGTCGATAAGCGGCCAGAATTTATCGAGCTCCTCGATCGGGGTCGAAAGGTCCGCGTCGCTGAACAGGATAAACGCTCCGCGGGCGGCCAGGACTCCCTCCCTGACGGAGAAGCCTTTCCCCCTGTTGGCGGAGCGCCTTAAAATCCGGGCAAAGGGCATCCCCCGGAGCGCCTCCTCGGCCCGGGCCTCGGTCCGGTCCCGGCTCCCGTCGTCGACGACGATGATTTCGCTCGCGTAGGGCCGGCCCTCGAGGTAGCCGCGGATCCCGGCCAGGGTTCGGCCGATTCGACCCTCCTCGTTATAGGCGGGGACGACGACGGACAGGTGAATTTCGCTGCTGTTCGAGGTTGTCATGGGCGGTCGCGCTCCACCTTTCGCGGAGTATTATATAACATTTGTTGACAGTGGGCTTCGAATGACTGCAGGGATCCGAATTCCGGGGACACGATACACGAATTCGGAAATTCGGTTCATGTCCCCGGAATTCCCCCCTATCCCCTGGTTTCCGAGGAGGATTTCGTTTGACATCCGCTTGAGAATTTAGCCATAATTAAAAGGGATTTCAGACAAAAGGAGCGTGACATGAAAAAAGCCGCCATGGCCTTGATGGCCTGCTGCCTCATCGGCGGGCTTGTCTCCTGCACCGCCAGCCACTCCTCGGCCAACATGAATTATTACCACGGAAAGACGATCCCGGCCGAGTTCTTCCAGGTCCTAAGCCACACGGCGGCCGAGATCAAGTTCGAGATCCGGGTCAAATTCCGCCAGAGCCACCTCTATCATCTCGTGCTCGACGGCAACACGCCGCTGGCCGAGGGATGGTTTCCCGCGACCAAAGGCGAGGAGCAGTCTTACACCGTGGTCCTCAAGGCCAAGCCGGGCGTCGAGTTCGTTACGGGAAAAACCTATCGGCTCTGTATCGGAGACCAGAACCCCGAGCTGGTCAGCGTCCACTCCACGAATTACCAGTGCACGGCCGACTACGAGTTCAAGCTGGATTAGGCCCGAAGACCGGCCTCAGGACTTCTTCCCGATCAGGCGGATAGGGTCCGCCTTGGAGAGGAACACGGTCAGGGACATGAACAGCAGGACCGCGTCCTGAATAATGAGTCCGAGGTTGGCTTTCCCGCTCAGGCTGCCGAAGCAGCCGCAATCGACGTCGATCCCCCGAACCATGGTCACCGCGACCAGGACGATGAATCCGGCCAGCATCGTCGACAGAAGAAGCGCGCTCGTCCGGCGCCAGAGGCCGACGATTAGAAAAACGCCCGCCGCGAGCTCGAGCCAGGGCAGGAGGAGCCCGATCCAGAAGGCGATGAGGTTGCAGACGATCCTGTAGTTGGCGATGTTCTGGGCAAAGGCGAGGGGGTCCCGGATCTTGAGGACGGCCGCCCAGACGAAAACGCCCCCCACGATGAGGCTGAAAGCGAACAGGACCGCCCTATTCCTTATCACTCCCCACCTCCGCCGGGAAGCCGGCCGCCCGCCATTCGGCCCAACCGCCCAGGAAAATCTTGATATCGGAGAACCCGGCCTCGCGCAAGATGCGCGTTAAAAGGACGCTCGTCCGGCAGTCCCCGCCGTTGCAGTAGACGATCAGCGTCCGATTCGGGACGACGTCGAGCGCCTCGGGCGTCGCAAGCGCGGTATTCTCGCTCGCCTCCTTGAGCGGGACGCTGGCGGCCCCCGGGACGTGGCCCTCCGCGTATTCGTCGAGGGGACGGCTGTCGACGAAGAAGGCCGCCCCGCTTTGGAACAGGTCGCCGGCCTCGGCCAAACCGATGAAAGCGACCCCCGGCGTTCCCGCCGGAAGGAGCAAGCTTTCGTCGAAATCCCCCCTGAGCTGCCGGCGGATCAAGCCCAAGTTGAGGAGGACGGCCGGGACGAATGCGATCAGGACGATCGCGGCAAGCTCTTTTCCGGTCTTTTTTAAATCCACCGTCCGTCAGGGATGAAGGGCCTTATATTTCTCCAGGCCGGCCCGGAAAGCCACGACGGCCTTCTTGAGGTCCTCTTCTTTAAGGACGTAGGCGATGCGCATCTCGTCTCGTCCCTTGCCGGGCGTCGTGTAGAAGCCCTCGGCCGGGGCGACCATGACGGTCTGGTTCTCGTGGCTGAAGTCCGTCAGCATCCAGATCACGAAGTGCTCCACATCCTTGACCGGAATCTTGACGATCATGTAAAAAGCGCCCTGGGGCTTGTAGAGGGAGACGCCCGGGATCGCTTTGAGCCCCTCGTAGAGGACGTCCCGGCGCCGCTGGTACTCGACCCGGACGGGGTCGAAATATTTGAGGCCCATCTTATAGGCGGCGATGGCGGCCCTCTGCTCGACCGAGGGCGGGCAAAGCCGGGCCTGGGCGAACTTGAGCGCGGCCTGGTAGATGTCCTTGCTCCTGGTGATCAGGGCGCCGATCCGGGCCCCGCAACAGGAAAAACGCTTGGAAATGCTGTCGATGACGATCGTCCGGTCCTCGATCTCCTTGTACTCGAGGATGCTCTTGTGGCTGAGCCCGTCGTAGACGAACTCCTTGTAGACTTCGTCCCCGATCAAGTACAAGCCGTGCTTCTTGACCAGCCGGGCGACCCGCTCGAGCTCCTCGGGCGTGTAGACGGTCCCGGTCGGGTTGTTGGGCGAACAGAGGAGGATGGCGCGGGTCCTTTTCGTGATCTTGGCCTCGATCTCTTTCTCGGAGGGGAGCCGGAAGCCGTCCTCGCCGCGCAGGGTCAGCGGGACGAGGGTGACGTTGGCGAAATAAGCGTAGCCGTTGTAGTTCGTGTAGAAGGGCTCGAAGACGATGATCTCGTCGCCGGGGTCGGCCACGACGTTGAAGGCGAATAGGATCGCTTCGGAGCCTCCCGTCGTGATCAGGATATTATCGGGGACGAGCGGGATGCCGTAGTCGGCGAAATAATCGCACATGGCCGTATGAAGCTCCTTGAAGCCCTGGGCCGGGCCGTAGCTCAGGACGGGATCGTTGAAGGAGCGGAAGGCATCGTAGACCGGTTGGGGGGTGGGGACATCGGGGTCGCCGATGTTGAGGAAATAGACCTTGACGCCCTTGGCCTGGGCCTGGTCGGCATAGGGCTTGAGCTTCCGGATCGGAGACGCCTGGATCATCCGTCCTCGGAGGGAAATATCCATGGATGAGTCCTCCTGTCTCGAATAAGACGAGAATTGATTATGAGATAATAAACGGGGGGAAGTCAACGGCCAGTTCGCATGTTTTTCCGCTATTTTAAGCGATCCAAATATTTGATTCTCAAGATATTGACATCGGCCGACCGTTTTTGCTATAGAACACTTAGAAAGCGGGCGGTTATCAAACCGGAAACCGATGAGATTAGAACATTATTCCACGGCGAAGTTGAGGTCCCAGGTTCTGGAGATCGTCGGTAGATATTTGGATTTAAACGAGTATAAGGTTTTCTTCTTCGGCTCCCGTGTCCGCGGAACGAATTCTCCGCTTTCGGATATCGACATCGGAATCGACGGTCCGGCGCCTATTCCTGGAGAGGTAAGGGTGAAAATCGCCGACGAACTCGATGAACTTCCCACGCTCTACAGCTTCGACGTTGTCGATTTTAAGACCGTGGCGGAGGATTTTAAGCGGAAAACCCTCCAAGAAGTTGAACATGTCAACTGAGTTTCCTATCATTAACGATTACGAGAAGGCCGTTGCCCGGCTGAAAGAGGTTCTTGACCTCAAAAAAACGGATGTCATCCGCGATTCCGCCATCAAGCGATTCGAACTTTGTTTCGACCTGGCCTGGAAGTGCATCCAGGCTTACGCCCGCCGGGAGGGATTGGATTGCCAGTCGCCGCGCGCTTGTTTGAAAACGGCTTTTCAGCTGGGGCTCATCGACTACGAAGACGATTGGTTGAAGATGCTGGACGACCGAAACCTTTCGGTCCATACCTATAAAGAAAAGAACGCAGAGGATATCTACGGCCGGCTTTCTAAGTATATCGGATTATTGGATAACCTGGCGAAGAATCTTTCTGAAAAACGAAATTAAAATGGTATGGAACATTGGTTCGTTCTCTGCTTCGGATACTGAAGAAGATGTCTTGGCCCGATACATGAGAATTGTGGAAAAAAAGACAGGGGATCAGAACAGCAAACAATGGATTTCATCTCGACCGACTCCCTAAGCAATTCCCTGACCAAAGACAAAAAACGAAAAGGTTGCCAAGAGGCCATCTTTTTTGTTATGTTCTGTCGCGGTAAACCGCAACCGCCATGTTCAAAGACCCTGAAGCCAGGATCGTCGGCAAGGAGAGTTGGGGGGATTATTTCCTCCTAACCTTCGACTCCCCGGCCGTGTCCGCCCTGGCCAGGCCCGGCCAGTTCCTGATGATCAAGGTCTCCGACGAACCCTATCCCCTGCTGCGCCGGCCGCTCGGGATCCACTCGCGGAAGGACAAGACCCTCGGCGTCTTTTTCAAAGTCGCCGGCATTGGGACCGCGCTCCTCGCCCGCAAGACGCCGGGCGAAACGCTCGACCTTCTCGGCCCGCTCGGCAAGGGATTCAACATCGATCCCTGCCTGGCCGGAAAGCCGGTTCTCGCCGTCGGCGGCGGACGGGGCATCGCCCCGCTCTATTTCCTGGCCTGGGAGCTTCGGGCCTTGGGGGCTTCGATTAAAATCCTCTACGGCGGCCGCACCCAGGCCGACCTCCCGCTCGCCGACAAGCTCCGCGCCGAGGGATTCGACTTCGCCTGCTCGACCGACGACGGTACGGTCGGACGGAGGGGCCTGGTGACCGAGCTTATGGAAGACGAGATCAAGGCCGGCGGCGGATCCCCGCCCGCTCTCGTCTGCGCCTGCGGCCCCGACCCGATGCTCCAGGCCGTGGCCCTGATCGCCCGCGACAAGCGCCTGCCCGCCGAGCTTTCGCTCGAGTCCCGGATGGGCTGCGGCTTCGGCGCCTGCTGGGGCTGCGTCCAAAGGATTCGCCGCGACGGTAAGGCCGAATGGATCAAGATCTGCGAGGACGGACCGGTCTTCCCGGCCGAGTCCGTCGTCTGGGAGAAGGAGTCGCCATGAGCGACCTTTCGGTCGACCTCGGATTCCTCAAGCTCAAGAACCCGATCCTGGCCGCGAGCGGCACCTTCGGCTACGGGCTTGAGTTCGAGCCCTTCCTCGACCTCAACCGCCTGGGCGGCTTCGTCGTCAAGGGGCTCTACTACGGACCGCGCGAGGGGAATCCGCCTCCCCGGCTGGTCGAAACGCCGAGCGGCCTCATTAACGCCATCGGCCTCCAGGGGATCGGGGTCGAGGCGTTCATCGCAAAAGTCCTTCCCAAGCTTCAAGCCCTCGACACGGCCGTCATCGTCAACGTCTGCGGCGCCTCGGAAGAGGAATACGTCCGGGTCGTGGAAGCCCTCGACGCCGAGGAGGGGATCGCCGCTTGCGAGATCAACATCTCCTGCCCCAACGTCAACAAGGACGGGGCCTGCCCCGCCTTCAGCCCCGAAAGCACCAGGGCCGTCGTCCGCGAAGTCAAGCGGGCGAGCCGCCGCCCGGTCATCGTCAAGCTCTCCCCCAACGTGACCAACATCGTCGAGATCGCCCTGGCCGCCCAAGAAGCGGGGGCGGACGCCATCGCCTTGGTCAACACCTTCCTGGCCATGGCCATCGACGTCGAGACGCGGCGCCCCAAGCTCGGGAACGTCCTGGGGGGGCTGAGCGGGCCGGCCATCAAGCCGATCGCCCTCCGGATGGTCTACCAGGTCGCTTCGCGCGTCAAGGTTCCGGTCATCGGGATGGGCGGGATTTGGTCGGGCGCGGACGTCCTCGAATTCATGATCGCGGGCGCCCGGGCCGTGCAGGTCGGAACGGCCAACCTGGTCGATCCCGACGCCTGCCTCCGCATTCTGGGAGAAGTCGAGGACTTTTGCCGGAGGAAGGGCATCGAACGGCTGGAAGACATCATCGCGACCGTCAAGACCTAAGACCGTTCATTCGAGGAAAGGATCCGACATTACGACTGCCAACGCCGCGGAGCGCATCATCATCGCCCTCGACGTCAAGAACAAGGAGGAAGGCTTGACCCTGGTCCGGACGCTCGAGAGCGCCGTCCTGTTCAAGGTCGGTCTCCAGCTCTACACGGCCGAGGGCCCGGCCCTGCTCAAGGACATCCGGGAGCTGGGCAAGAAGGTCTTCCTCGACCTCAAGCTCCACGACATCCCCAACACGGTCGCCGAGGCCGTCCGGTCCGGGATGCGGCTGGGGGCCTGGATGATGACCATCCATGCCTCGGGCGGCAGGGAGATGATGGCCGAAGCCGTCAAGGCCGCGGCCGACGAGGCCGCCAAGTCGGGGAAACCCAAGCCCCTGCTGCTGGGCGTCACTGTCCTGACCAGCCTCAAGGACGCGGAGCTTCAGGAGGTCGGATTCGCGGGGAAGGTCTTGGACCAGGTCCTCCGGCTGGCCGGACTGGCCAAGGCCGCCGGATTGGACGGCGTGGTTTGCTCGCCCCAGGAGATCGAGGCCGTCCATCGGGAATTCGGGAAGAGCCTGCTGATCGTGACCCCGGGCATTCGCCCGGCCGGAGCGGAAGTTCACGACCAGAAGCGGATCATGACGCCGGCCCAGGCGGTCGCCCTGGGCGCGGATTACTTGGTCATCGGGCGGCCGATCACGGCCGCCCCCTCGCCGAATCAGGCGTTCCGTGAAATCGCGGCCGAGATCACAAACCCGGGCGATAGAGGAAGATCGCCCCGATGATGAGGTTGACGACGAAGGACAGGACGATCACGACGATAAGGCTGACGACGAAATAGGTCATGACCTTGTCCTTGGGCGTCTCCATCAGCGGCGTCGCGAAGCCCAGGTAAAGAATATAGAGCCCGTAGAGGCTGGCCAGAATGACCAGGAGGCCCAGCGCGGGGATGATGTAGAGGATGCCGGCGATCCACATCGGGGTCATGCTGTAGACGGCCATCTTCATGGCGTTGACGGGGTTCTGGGTCGATCCGAAGCTGGGGGCCAGGGCGTTGATGACAAAGCCGATGACATAGACCGAGACCAGCGAGAAAACGTAGAAGACGACGGCCCTAACCAGGGACGTCCCCAGCCCGAACCGAAACATGCCGTAGAAGGGGATCCGCATCCCGATCAGGCCGACACCGATGAACTGGGCGATGGCCGGGATGGCAGCCAGGAGAACGGCGTAGGACGTGAAGAGCTGGGCGATCGTCGTCGACTCGCCTTTGATCTTAACCCATTCTTCCTTGGGCTTTAGGATAATGGCCTGAGCTCTCGATACTAGTTCCATTCCTTCCTCCTTCTTGAAGTTTTCAAGGCATTTATACCTTTTTTTGACGAACCCTGTCAACCCATCGGCACTCATGGAAGCCATGAGTGCTGCAAGGCTGCTCCCCGGCCCTCCCGCTTCGCATCGCTCGACCTCGTAGAGAAATCTTGGAGGCGCGGGCCGGACTCGAACCGGCGAATCGAGGTTTTGCAGACCTCTCCCTTAGCCGCTTGGGTACCGCGCCATATTCATGAAACAAACTGGAGCGGGCGATGGGACTTGAACCCACGACCTTCTGCATGGCAAGCAGACGTTCTACCACTGAACTACGCCCGCTCTCGATTGGACTTCATGGGAAGTACCGGCTTAAACTAACAAAAACGGCCCATCCTGTCAAGGTCGTGAACGGGCGCCAACGGACGAGCGGAAGCGTAAAACCGAGACCCCGGCTATTTCTCCGCCGACCCCTCCCGCGTCTGGACTTCGGTCCCGGGCCGGATGATGTCCTTTGCGGACAGAACCTTGACGGTCGCGGTCGTCGGGCCGACGTCGATGACGACCATGCTGGCGATAGGCCGGCGGGGAACGTCTCCCTGGACGCGTTGGAAGGCGACGAGCTGCTGGCCGACCGCCAGGCCGTTCTCTGTCCCCAGGTTGATGAGAGCCCAGTATCCGGTCGCAGCCTCCTCCAGGGTGTCAACCAGGAAGACGACGCGGCCGCTCACGCCTTCGCCTTCGGCAGGGGCGGAACTGTAGCCCAGATCCTGGCCCATGACGATGTCCCCTCCCGGGAATGGGACCAGGTAAAAGCCGACCATGACCTGCCCGCAGGACTTTTCGAGACGGACGGTCGCCCGGCTCTCCTCGACGTCAACCACGCGCGCTTGGCTACGCTTGAAGCCGAGCGTTCCCAGGTTGGAGCCGGAGACGGGATCGATGACATCGGAGCCGGCTTCCACGATCAGGAACCGCTGATCGACCTGGATCCCATCCTTTGAGCCCCGGTTGATGAAGCAGAGGTCGGAGTCGGTCAGCAGGACTTTCTCCCCGCCCAATTCGGCCGCCAGGATCTTGATCTCGGGGCGCGTGGGGCCGAGGATAAAAAAGGAACAGAAGAGGTCCGAGTGGCTGATGAGCTTGAATATTTTTTGCTCGCGCCTCGCCCTCTCGATCGGGCTTTCCTGCCCGGAGCCGGCCGGGACGACCGACAAGGCCAGGATCAGGATCGCCGCGGCAAGGCCCAGGGTTGAATAGAAGGCCGTCCCTTTTTTCATGGTCTTACCTCTTTCGCGGAATTGGCATTCGCACCGTTAGGATCATTATAATTTTGTCCCCGTGCCTCTGTCAAGAAAATCAAGATCAGGGTCAAACCTACACTTTACACTTTTTATAATTCGACGATGATATTCGATTCCGGCGCTGTTTAAAAGTGCAAAGTGTAGGTTTGACCCCGTAGGTTCGGATTCGGTAAAATACTCCAGGGAGAAAGCTGGATTCATGCCCGGACAACGCCGGAAGACGGTCGTCGGCCTCCTCTTCGGAGGGAGGTCCGCCGAACACGAGATCTCCCTGAAGTCCGCCGCCGCCGTCGCCGAGCACCTCGACCCGCGGCGATTCAAGGTCCTGCCGATCTTCATCGCCAAGGACGGCCGCTGGGGCCGGGCCGATTCCCCCGCCGCCCCGCCTTCCCGGCTCAAGGGCGCACGCTCGTTTCTGCCCTGGGCGAATAAATCCCTTCCGGCCGCGCTCAAGGCCGACATCTATTTTCCCGTCCTTCACGGACCCTACGGCGAGGACGGCACCGTCCAGGGCCTGCTCGAAATGGCCGACGTCCCCTATGTCGGGGCGGGCGTCCTGGCCTCGGCGGCCGGCATGGATAAGGCCGTCATGAAATCCCTGTTCGCCGCGCGGGGCCTGCCGATCGTCAACCATATCGTGCTCATGGACGCGGAATGGCGGGAGTCGCCCGGCGCGATCCTGGACCGGATCCGGACCGCCTTTCGTCTCCCCTTGTTCGTCAAGCCGGCCAACCTCGGGTCGAGCGTCGGGATCAGCAGGGTCAATGATTGGGTCGGGACGGCGAAGGCCCTCGCAGCGGCCTTTGCCTACGACCGGAAAATCCTCGTCGAACAGGGCGTCCTGGCCCGCGAGCTCGAATGCAGCGTCTTGGGCAACGACGAGCCGCGGGCGTCGCTCCCGGGCGAGCTCATCCCCCACCGCGAGTTCTACGACTACGACGACAAATACAACGACGGCCGGACCGAATTCAAGCTGCCGGCCCCGCTTCCGCCTCCGCTGACCGCCGAGGTCCGCCGCCTCTCGATCGAGGCCTTCCGGGCCGTGGACTGCGCCGGGATGGCTCGGGTCGACTTGTTCCTGGAGGACGGCTCGAACCGCCTCTACGTCAACGAGATCAACACGATTCCCGGGTTCACCGCGATCAGCATGTATCCGAGGCTCTGGGAGGCGACCGGCCTCCCCTTCGCGGCCCTGGTCGAGGAGCTCATCCGGCTCGGCTTCGAGCGGCACCGCGCCAAAAAACGGCGGGTGGACAGGCGCTCGCCATGAGGATCCTCGGCATCGATTACGGCGACCGGACGCTGGGCTTGGCCATGACCGACCCGATGGGCATCGCGGCCCACCCTTTCGAGAGCTACCGGCTCAAGGCCAAGGACGAGGACAACCGGCGTTATTTCCGGGACCTGGTCGAGCGCTACGAGATCGGAGAGATCGTCATCGGCATCCCGCTGCGAATGGACGGGAGCTCGGGAACGAGGGCGGAGACGACGCGGGCGTTCGCCGCCTGGCTCGAGGAAACCGTCCATCGTCCCATCGTCTTCTGGGATGAGCGATTGACGACCCAGGAAGCCGTGGCCGTCCTGCGCCGCCAGAACGTCCGGGCCGAATCCCAGAAGGGCCTCAAGGACCAGGTCGCGGCCTCCATCATCCTGGCCGCCTACATCGAGAGCAAGCGTCCCGCCCATGATCCGTAGAGCCTTGGCCGCCCTCCTCCTCTTAGTCCAGGCCGCCGCCTTCTTCGCGGCCGTCTGGGTCATCCGCGGACTCTACGCTCCGCTCCGATTCCGTACGGAACAGGTCCTGTTCGAGGTCCCGAAGGGAATCGGGGTCGGGGCCGTGGCGGCCCGGCTCAAGAACGAGGGCCTGATCGGCCGGACGGGCCCGTTTCTGGCCGCCTACCGGCTCTTCTACGCTCCGCGCGGGATCAAAGCCGGCGAATACGGCTGGAAGGCCCCCCTGACCGCGAAACGCGCGCTTCTCGACATGGTCGAGGGACATGTGCGCCTGCGTTCCTTTACGGTCCCCGAAGGACTGACCGCCCGGGAGACGGCCGCCCTGGTTGACGCCCAAGGATTGTGGAAGGCGCCGGCGTTCCTGGCCGCGGCCCGCGAAGCCGGACTCATCGCCGACCTGGATCCGAAAGCCCGGAACCTCGAAGGATACCTCTTTCCCGAAACCTATTTCTATCCGAAAGGGACGGAGGCGGAGGACATCGTCGAGGCCATGGTCGAGAGGTTCCGGTCCGTTTGGAACGAAGGTTCCCAGGCTCGGATCCGCCGCCTGGGAATGACGGTCCGCGAAGCGATCACCCTGGCTTCCCTGATCGAGAAGGAGACTTCGCTTGCCGCCGAGAAGCGGCTCGTCTCGGCCGTCTTTCACAACCGGCTCCGGATCGGGATGAAGCTCGACTGCGATCCGACCATCATCTACGCCCTCAAGGAGGAAGGACGGTTCACGGGAAACCTGAGGCGCCGCGACCTCGAAGCGCCGGACCCTTACAACACCTACCTCCGCCCGGGACTCCCTCCCGGCCCGATCTGCAATCCGGGCCGCGCCTCGATCGAGGCCGCCGTCGACCCGGCCGACGTCCCCTTCCTCTACTTCGTGTCCCGGAACGACGGGAGCCACATCTTCAGCGCGTCCTTCCGCAACCACCAGAACGCCGTTCGCAAGTATCAGATAAATAAAGGTTTTAGGTCCGGGCGGCGGGATTAATATCGGCGGAGAAAGCGGATCAATCCCCGCTTTTTCGTATCAGCGCCTCGAGTTTGGCCTTCTCTTCGGGAGACAGAGAGGCCCCGGCGCGGGATTGATATTTGAGAAGCAAAGTTCGCGCTTTGGTTTTTTCGCCCAGCTCCAGGTAGGCGCCGCCGAGGTTATAGAGAGTATTGCCGGAGGCGGGATCGAGGGCCAACGCTTTTTCCCAGGAAGAGACGGCGCTCTTGACGTCCCCTTTCTGTCTAAAGGCCGCGCCCAGCCCGCCCTGGGCGGGCGCATAGCGAGGATCGATCGCGAGCGCCCGCTCGAAACAGGGAAAGGATTTCTCCAGGAGATTCCGATCGCCGGTCGTCGAAGAACGGGACAGGAAGAGAATTCCTTGGTTGGTCAAGGCGGCCGGGTGATCCCGGTCCAGTGACAGCGCCTTCTCGAACGCGGCTTCGGCCTCGGCGAACTTCCCGGTCCGGGAGTAGGCGATGCCGAGGTCGTTCCAGATTTCAGGGTCGTGCTCCAGGCGAAGGAGGGACGCGGCCTCGAAGCCGCGGATGACCTCCGCGTAGCGGCCGGCCGCGATCAGGTAGCTGGTTTGGGTGAGGAAGATCTCGTAATTGTCGGGAAGCCGGTCGCGCCCGAGCTTTAAGACATCCAAGGCGTCCCCGAGCCCGCCCTGGGCCTTATAGACGGCCGCCAGGCCGGTATAGGCGACATCGATATCGTCCCGCTCCGTCAGGATTTCCCGGAGGAGTCCGGCCGCGCCGGCGCCGTCCCCTTTCCGGAAGAGGTCCTGGGCTTCCATGGCCCTGTTGTGAAAAGGAAGGAGCGTTTTGACGTCGTCCGCGGGCGTAAAGCCCGTCTTCCGGGTGCCGCTCGAACCCGATATATAGCCCAGGCTCTTCAGCTTCTCTCTCGTCTGCCGGTCTCCGACCTCGGGCCGCCGGTTGGATTGAGGCCTCGACTGGGTCCGGACAAGATCGGCCAGCCGCTTCCGGCATTCGCCCAGCCGCCCCGGTTCCGCCCGATTGTCGAGCTCCCCGAAGTCGCCGCCGATGTTATAGAGCTCGGGGATCGGCGATTCGATGAACTTCTCGTCTCCATCGATATAGCCCGTCAACGGCGCCCAGCCTCTGCTGTAAAAGGGGTAAAGGGACTCAAAATAGAGCGCCCTCCTCGGAAGCTCCTTTCCCTCCAGGACGGGAACCAGCGAAGCCCCTTGGAGAAACGCCGGCTTGTCGAGGTCAAGAAGATCGCAGACCGTCGGAAAAATGTCGATGTGGCCGACCAATTGGGATTTGCGGCCGGTTCCCGCTCCGGGGACGGACACGATCAAGGGCACCCAGAGCGTGCTGTTATAGGCGAAAAAGCCGTGGCTGGATTCCCCGTGATCTCCCAAGGATTCCCCGTGGTCCGAGGTCAGGATGACCAGGGTCCGGCCGGCGACCCCGTCCCGCTCCAGCTCCCCGAGGAGCATGCCCAAGGACTGATCCGTATAGGCTACTTCTCCGTCATAGGGCCGGCCCTTATATTCCGACTTGAAGGGTTCGGGCGGGTCGTAGGGAGCATGGGGATCGAACAGGTGGACCCAGAGGAACCAGGGCGAGGCCCGGCCTTTCAGCCAGGCCAGGGCGCGGCCGACAACGTCAGCGGCCTTCCTCTCGACGTAGGTCATATCCTCGAACCGCTGCCGTCCGTAATCGTCGTCGTAGACGTCGAATCCGGAAGTGAGCCCGAACCTGGAATCCAGGGGATAGGCTCCGACGAAAGCGTCCGTGGCGTAGCCCTCCTTTTTTAAGAAGCCGGCCAGGGTCGGAAAATCCGGGCCGACCGTAAAATTGGCGTTGTCGTGGACTCCGTGAACGAGGGGGGTGACCCCGAGAAGGATATCGGCATGGGAAGGCAGGGTCGTCGTGGCCTGGCGAACGCCCGGGTGAACACGAAACCTTTCCCGGCCAGGGCATCGATGGCGGGCGTTTGGACCCGGGTTCCCCCATAGCAGCCCAGCCTGTCGGCGCGAAGGGTATCGATCGTGACCAGAAGGAGGTTGGCCCGGGCCTTCCCGGTCTTCGGGATAGGGGCGATGGATTCAGCCCGGACCGCCGTTGCCAAAGCCAGGGCCAGAAGCCCGGCGGCCGCAATCGGGTGTCTCTTTTCGCTGTTCATGATCGGCGGGCCGGCGCACCCCGGGATATCGGCAAGGGCGCGATCTCCGGCCAATATAGATCACGGTCCGTGAATTGTCAACCATTCGACACTCATGGAAGCCCTCATGGAAGCCCTGAGTGCTGCAAGGCTGCTCCCCGGCCCGAAGCTCCACGGACTTACGTTAGTTGGAGCGCCGGTACTCATGAACCGTTTTCGGTTCGTGAGTGCTAAATGCCGGCACACATACTAAGCCGGAAACGGCTTAGTATGAGTACTGCAAG
>JALHUR010000329.1 GCA_022867325.1 Candidatus Aminicenantota bacterium
CGACTTCGAGCTTTTTTCCCTGGAGGTCTTCAAAAAGAAACCGTTCGGTGGTATGATGAACTTCGTTCAAAGCTGTTTCCTCCTTCGAATGTCCAAAACGTATTGTAAATCAATACGTTACGAGGGGAAACAGCTTTTTTTATGAATTTTTCAGGCTAGAAAGTCGAGTTCTTCAGCGGCGAACGGATTTTTTTCGGCCACGAACCAATCCCCTCCGGAGACGTTTCCATGGGTTATCCTCTAAAAGGAGAAGCGTGTGGCGGACGTTGTCCCTGTCCAAGGACGGCTTTTTTACCAGAATGCGATCGGTGAGCATTCCCACCCGGCGGACGGCCTCGACGTCGGGATGTTCATCTTCCATAAAGGCCGACGGCTTCGTCCCTTTTATAGTACTTCATGTCAAGGCTGCCGGCCACTGTCTCGTAGCTATTCCGGCTCGAGGAAGCACGATCTCAGAAACTCCAGGAACAGGAGTAGCGGATCTCGGGCGCCGCGGCCTTGCCGTCCCAACTTCCCAGATTGATTGATCAGCGACAATAATTTCTCCCCTCCCCGGCCTTCTTTGCCTCCCAGAGAGCCACCAAGTAGGCCGCTTTGGCCTCGCCCTGGAGCGAAACGCTCCTCTCCGTTGCCCGCGCCGGGTCGAGCTCGATCGCCTTCCCGAAGAGTTCAACGGCCTTTGCGCGTCCTTCCTCTCTTGATGCGTTCTCGATCGCCGCGTCGAAATAGAGTTCCTAAACCCCGCTCATCGAGGGCGTCCCCGATAGGCTCGCCGCGGCGCGCGCTCAATGCCCGGTTTCCTCCCGTTGTCCCGCGTAGCTTTGCACCACAAGGAGGTGGAGCAGCGACGCGGCCAAGAACACGCTGACGACCCCGCGAAACGCTCTTCTGCGCCTGGAAATCCGGTAATTGGAAAAAGCCTGGACTCGATGATTGCATCCGCCCCCGGGCATGGGAACCTCCTCTTGTTGAAATACGCCCTGTGGTCGAATTATGCCCGAATCGCCGCGAGGAACGCAAGCCTCCGGCCTCACCTATTGCATCTTGTTCTATCATACCTGGTTCTATCGGCCCGGGCTGAGGCCTGATGACGGCGGGCATTTGTGAAGCGGCTTTACGGTCGGAATATCCGTCCGAAACGGGGTTAGCGCAGGACCAGGTCCGGAATGTCGCGGTAGACAACGGCCCGGACCCCCGGGCAGACGGCCGAGAAGGAAGGCCCCTTCTCGGAGGGGAGATGAACGAGAACGGCCTCGACCGAGTGCCCGGTCACGGACTTTTTCAGCTTGTTCAAGGCCTCGGCCGCCGCGGGCCGGACCGTGCGGGTGGCTTTGGCCTCGATGAGCAGCAGCCTGCCACCCGTCTTGGGCACGAGGAAATCCACCTCCAAGCCCTGGCGGTCCCGGAAAAAGTACAGGTCTTTCTTCCTCCCCGCGTTGATCTGGGCCTTGACGATTTCCGAGGCGACAAAGCTTTCGAACAGGGGGCCGTAGAACGGCGATTTTCCGAGCTGCCTCTCGTTTTCCAGGCCGAGCAGATGAGCGGCCAAGCCCGTATCGGCGAAGTAGAGCTTGGGGGATTTGACGAGACGCTTCCCGAAATTTTCATGGAAGGGCGGCACGAGCAGGATCTGATGAGTGGCTTCCAGGATGTTCAGCCACTCGGAGACGGTCGGGACCGACACGCCCAACGGAGCGGCCAAGTCGGTACGGTTGAGAATCCGACCGACCCTTCCGGCGACCAGCGCCAGAAACCGCCGAAAGGTCGTCAGGTCCCGAATCGAACTAATGGCCCGGACGTCCCTCTCGAGATAAGTCTGGATGTAGGACCGGAACCACACCTCGGAGGCCGAGGGATGGGCGAGCACTTCCGGAAATCCTCCCCGCAGGAGTGAGACCCGGGAGGATTCAACCGTCGACAGGGGCAGAAGATGGAAGACCGCGGCCCGGCCGGCCATGGATTCCGTGACGCCTTTCATGAGAGCCGGTTCCTGGGAGCCCGTCAGGTACCAGCCGGCCCCCTTCTTCCCCTCCTGATCGATCCGCGACCGGAGGTAATTGAGCAGCTCGGGCAGGTTCTGAATCTCGTCGAGGATGGCCGGGAGGCGGACCGATTCCAGAAAAGACCTGGGGTCGCTCCGGACTCGGCCGACCACATCCGGGTCTTCCAGCAGGTGATACGAGGCCTTGGGGAAGGTCCTGCGCAGTAGGGTCGTTTTGCCCGAGCGCCGCGGACCGGTCAGGATGAGGGCGGGAAAGCGGGCCGCCGCGCTCAGGAGCGGATCGGCCAGGAGGCGGGGGATGTATCGCATGTGACAATATTAAACTTATGATTTATATTTGTCAACATGGGCCGCTGCCCCCCCGGGCCCGGCTCGAGGCATAAAGGCCGCCGCCTAAGGACTTCAAGTCCACCATGGCCCCTCGAAACGCTTTTTCGAACTGGGAAATCCGCGTCCAGGGTCATCTCTACCGAGTGAAGCGAGGCTTATCCCTTCGGGTTGTTGGCGAAATGGGCGTGGGCGATTCGGAATCCGGACTCCGTCTTGACGATCGCGAACGTCACCGGCCCGCGCTGGGCCGTCTCGGGTCCCTGGTCCCGATCGAATCCCCAGGTCGCCGTGACAAGGAACGCCTGGCCGCTCCCCAGGTCCACGACCCGGACGTCCTCGAGCCAGAGCCTGCTCTCCTGGCTCTTGCCGCCCGGAACGAACCCGAATCCCCGGTGATGAACCTTAAGCGCGGCCATCCCCTGGATCAAACCTTTTTTTTCGGAGGAAAAATAGGACAGCCTATCGTCATTCAGAAACAGCTTGTCGACCGGCGCCAGGTCATAGGCATTCCACATGGCATTCCAGGCGCGGAGAAGGCGGTTGACGTTCGCGGTATCGGGATCCGGACCGCCTCCGGTCAGAGGAGCGCGGACAATCCGGAAGATTTCCGCCTCGGCGGCGATTGTGCCGAAGGCAGCCCAGCCCCCTTCCTTGACGAGCTTTTCGAAGAGTTCCCTCGCCCTCGCGTCATCCCCGTTATACAGATACCAATTACCGAGTCCGTAGGCCTGGACGGCTAAGTTCAGACTCCGATCCTGTTCGCTCAATCCGGCCGGCGTTTCCATACGCGACTCCGGCTTTTTCAAGCCCTTGTAAACGAGAAGCCTCTGATGGTAGGCGCCGTTCTCGATTATGTTCATCTTCTTACGAATTGGCTTAAGGCAGATTTGGGCCTCGTCCGCCTTCCCCATTCTGCGCAACCCCATGTAAAGCCAATCCGTCGCGGCCGTCAGGAGGTCGTCGTTCTTGCTCCATTTCAAGCATTCCTTGTAGGCTTCGGCCGCGGCGGCGAAATCGGCCTTGAGATAATGAGCCAACCCGAGGTGATACCAGATGTTGAACTGCGTGTTGGAGAGCGGCCGTTTGGCCCGGTTGGGAATGCCGTCGGGCTCGCTGTCGAGAGGAGCGGCAACGGAGAGCTCGGCCGCTTTGCTGAGGTCGGCGATGGCCTTGTCGAACTGTCGAAGCGTTATAAAGCGATGCCCTCGATGCCGCAAGAGCCTGAACGACGAAGGGAACCGCTCAAGACCGTCCGTGAAGATTTTGACGGCTTCGCGGTAAAGACCCAGATAGGCAACGCGCCGGCCGAGCCAGATTGTGTTGGTTTCGTTGGGATTGCGGTCGAATTCCGCCTTGGCCCTTCGATAGAGTTCGACCGCGACGCTGTCCGGGGCCGCCGCCGAAAGCTTTTGGCCGAGGAGCGAGATCGTTTCGTATTCCCCCGTCGTGGGAAGGTCTTGACCGGACCAGGCCGTAGACGCCGTGAGGAACGAGGACAAACAAATCAAGACCGCCGCGCCAAAAATTCCCTTATCCTTCATAGCACCCTCCTGGTGTCATACAATCGCGCTCCCGAGGGGGACGCCGCTATCTATCAATCTATCGCAATCCGGCCTTACCGGCCAGATAGCCCGACGCCCAGGCCCAGGCCAGGTTGAATCCTCCCCTTTGTCCCTGGACATCGAGGATTTCACCGGCCAGGAACAGTCCCGGCCGCAGTTTGGATTCCAGCGTCTCCGGATCCACCTCGTTCGTCGGAATGCCTCCGCTCGTGAACTCGGCCTCGTTCCAACCCCTCGTCCCAACGACTTTAAAGCGCATGTCTTTAATCCGGCCGGCCAGGAACCGGGCGATCGTCCCCCCGCGCTCCCCGCGAACCGCGCCGGCGGGAATATCCCGGCCCTCCCGGATCCATGTTCCGATGGCGGCGCCGAATTTTTCAGGAAGAAGCCCGGCGGCCCACTCCTTCTCCGGCCAGTTATCGGCGGCCCTTGTCTCGAATCGCGCGGCCAGAACCTCCTCGTTCAAGAAGGGCACGAGATCGACCGAGATCTCCACGTCTTTGCGTCCTTCCCG
>JALHUR010000330.1 GCA_022867325.1 Candidatus Aminicenantota bacterium
GGGACGCACGGCGAACAGCCGCGAAATCCACGAGCGCGCCCGGACGGTCATGGTCCGGGGCGGAAGCCACACCCTTCGTCTCTGGCATCCCTACCCGCTGAGCATGAGCCGGGCCCGCGTGCCCCTGATCTGGGACGCCGACGGCAGCGCCTACATCGACTATTGGCAAGGCCACTACGCCAACATCCTCGGCCATAACCCGGCGCTCATCACCGACGCCCTGCGGACCATCCACGAACAGGGCGCCCTCCACACCGGTTTCGAAGAAACGCGCCAGGTCGAACTGGCCGAGCTCATCGTCGGCCAGCTGGGCGACGGCGGCCTTCGCGTCCGATTCACGACTTCGGGGACGCTGGCGACGATGTACGCCGTCATGGTCGCCGAGGCCTTCACGGGCCGGGACCTGGTCCTCAAGATCGGCGGCGGCTGGCACGGAGCCTCTCCCTATCTTCTCAAGGGAATCAAGTACGACAAGGACAAGGGATTCGATCACGGGGATTCGGCCGGCGTTCCCCGCAGCCTGATCCGGAAGACGCTCATCACCCGATTCGACGACCTCGACGACCTCAAGAGGATCCTGAGCTCCAAGGGCGACCGGATCGCCTGCTTCATCCTCGAGCCGTTCCTGGGCGCCGGAGGATTCCTGCCGGTCTCGAGGGCCTACCTCGAGGAGGCCCGGCGCCTGACCGAGCGGCGCGGCATTCTCCTCATCCTGGACGAGATCATCTCCGGTTTCAGGTTCTGTCCCTCGGGCGTCCAGACCCTCTACGGCGTCAAACCCGATTTGTCGGCTTTCGGGAAGCTTATCGGCGGCGGACATGCCGTGGCGGCCGTCGTCGGCCGAGAGGATGTCATGGGCGTCTGCGAGCCGGAAGCGGCGGGTATGCGGCGGGCCTTCTTCGAGGGCGGGACGTTCTCCGCCCACGCCGAGTACATGACGGCCGGGCTGGCCATGGTCAAGCATCTCATCGCCCGGGCGGGAGAGATTTATCCGCGCCTGACGAGCCTGGGCGACCGGCTGAGGCGCGGCATCGAATCGGCCTTCGCCGAATCGGGACTGGAAGCCCGCTGCACGGGCGGCGGCAACGATGTCATCCCGGGAAGCTCCCTTTTCTTCATCCATTTCCCGTCTTCAAAAGCGGAAGGCTTTAGTTCCGAGAGTCTCAATAACCAGAGACTCTCGGACCTCGTCCTCCGCGAGAGAATCCTCAAGCTGGCCCTTCTCAACGAGGGCATCCACGTCATGCACGGCGGGGGGGCCGTTTCGGCGGCCCACGGGGACGAGGACATCCAAAAGACGATCGACGCCTGCGCCGAGGTCGGACGGCTGTTCAGGAAGTACCGCTAGGTCCGGCTCGTCCGGATCCGGCTCCCGACCAGGCAGAGGTCGTATCGCCCGCAAGCAAGCCCAAATCCGAGCGATCGGCCTCGGATGCCCATATCAACCCTTCGACTCCCCGGCATGAATGCCGGGGCTTGCTCAGGGTTAACCCTGAGCCTCGCTTCTCGTCCCCGCCCCGAAGCTCCCCGGACTTGCGTCCGTTGGATCCGCCAATTGCAGACGTTGGAGCGCCAGCACTCATGGAGCCGATAAAGCGGCTCCATGAGTGTTGAAAGGCGGGGCTTAGCGTCGGCGAACGGGTCAACAATGCCGGGGACACGGCGCCCCCTGAAAGGTCCGTCCTTCCAGATGATGCGGGAACCTTCCCGGACGACGCACCGGCCTTCCGGGGCCGGAATCAAGACTTCGGCCTCGGCGCCGACGGGGATTTCAAGCCTCAGGCGTAAAACCCCGGGCTCCTTCGTCCAGGAGGAGCGAACCTTGCCCCGAATCGTCATGATCTCGGCATTGGCAAAGCGGATCCCGTGCGGGATGAAGGGTTGGATTCGGATGCGTCTCCAACCGGGCTCCAGACAGCGGATCCCGGCCAAGGCTTTATAGAACCAGGCGTCCACGTTCCCCAACATGATGTGGTTGTGGGAATTCATCCCGCCGCCGGTCATCTTTTCCCATCGTTCCCAGAGCGTCGTCGCGCCCTCCTTGATCATGTAGCCCCAGCCCGGGTAGCTCGTTTGGGTCGCGATGCGGAAGGCCGCTTCCCCGAAGCCGTTCCCGGTCAGGACCTCGAGAAGATAGCGAGTCCCTATGATACCCGTGTCGAGGTGGTAATCCCGGTCCTCGACGACGCTGCGGATAAGGGCGGCGAGGACGGATGCCTTGGCGTCCCGGGGAACCATGTCGAGGGCCAAGGGCAGAACCTGCGATGTCTGGGATGGGGCGCGATCGACCGGCGTGAAGCGGCGGGCCGCGTATTCTCCGCCGGCCAGGAATGCGCGGGTGAAGGACTCCTTGATGGCCTCGGCGCGCGCGGCGTAGTCGCGGGCCTCTGCGTGTCTTCCTAAAACCTTCGCTATCCGGGCGAACAGGGCCGTGTCGTGGTACATGAACCAGGTTGAGGTCAAAGCCAGGGGCGTTTTCGCGGGGGCGATGCTTCCGGGCGGACACCAATCTCCATATTTTCCGAGCTTGCCTAAAAGGCCGTTGTCCGAGTGCTCCCAGAGAAAATCGACGTACTTTTTCAGACTTCCCCAGTTCCGCTCCAGGACGCGCTCATCCCCATAATGCCAATAGAGCAGCCAGGCCAGGATCGCGAACGCGGAGCCCCAGGCCGGGTCGGCCGGATAGAGTCGGCTGAGGTAGGGAGGAACGAGGTCGGGAAGGTTTCCGTCCGCCCGCTGGGCGAGCCGGATGTCCTCGACGAACTTATTCCAGAACGCCGCCATGTCGAAATTGAAGGCCGCCGGTTCGGCGGCCAGATGCGCGTCTCCCAGCCAGCCCTGGCGCTCATCCCGCTGGGGACAATCGGTCGGGATGCTCATCAAATTGGACCTCAGTCCCCATAAGATATTGGAGTGGATCCGGTTCAGCAGGCGATGCGACGACCGGAAGCGCCCGGCCGACTCGAGATCGGAATGGACGACGCGGCCCTCGACGCTCTGAAGGCCGGACCGGACAGCGTGGCGGGCGATCTCGACATAGCGGAAGCCATGGTAGCTGAAGCGAGGCTCGTAAACTTCCGTCCCAGCGCCTTTGAGAAAGAAGGCGTCCGCGGCCCGGGCGTTCTGATTGGAAGCTATGTTGAGTGAGCCGTCCTCGTGGACGAGCTCGGCGTGCCTGAGGCGGACGGACGACCCGCGCGGCCCTCGGACCTTGATCCGGACCCACCCGGCAAAGTTCTGCCCGAAATCGTAGAC
>JALHUR010000331.1 GCA_022867325.1 Candidatus Aminicenantota bacterium
ATTCATGCCGGGGAGTCGAGGGGTTGACCAGGAGAGACCTAAAGGCCAATCTAAAAACGGCGGCGCTTGTGTTTGCCGCGTTCATCGCCCTCGGCCGGCTTGTCCCGGCCGTCTTGTTCGCGTCCGAGCCGGCGAATTCCCGGAAAAAAGAGTTCCTATCCAAGCACCTCGAGCTTCTCATGGAGAAGGGAATCCTTGACGCCACGGGCCGCGAGATCGACGGACGCTTGGACGACCTGCTCCGGGAAGCGAAAAGCAACGGCGCCGGGTCGGAGGCCGCGGCGCTCCGGTCCGTCCTGTCGGGGCTCAACTTCGCCCCTGCCAACCTCGGCGGTTTTCCGCCCTGCTCATTCGACCGGCCGATCGGCCATAAGCTCTCTTCCTTCGGACGCACGATCGCTGAAGGGAACATCGACGCCGATGCCGAGGGGAGCGCTTGTCCCGCCGGCGGAATCGGGGCCGGCGCCTTCGAATGGACGATGAGCGGGAATTTCCGGTACTGGTTCCTCAAGCCGGGATGGTACGTGGACGAAACGGTTCGGGCAAACCAGTTCCATGTCTTCATGAGGTCCGGGAAGACCAGGATCGCCCGAACCCTCTCGACCGACGCTCCGTCCGACACGACGCTCGGCGCCTGGGCTTGGGGCTATCCCGCCGGCGCCGGGAGCTACTTCGCCCTGTTCCCGAAATCGGGGTTTTCCTACGAGAAGAATCCCGAATTCCCGGTCAAGCTGGCGGTGACCCAGTTCTCGCCGGTCATCCCCCATAATTATAGGGAAACGAGCTACCCGGTCGCCGTCTACAAGTGGATCGCCTACAACCCTACGAGCCGCCCGGCCGAGGTCTCGGTCATGCTGACCTGGGAGAACATGGTCGGCTGGGAGCCGCGGCTCAAGAGCGTCGATGTGCCGACGGAGTACGGCTGGAACCGCCGCGTCCCCGGCCGCGTCAACGAGGTCGTTCGCGAAGGCCGGATGACGGGCGTCCTCTTCGGCAGGAAGGACGCCGATCCCCGGACCGGGAACGCGCTCACCGGCACCATGTGCAGCGCGGCCGAGGGGATTCCGGGCAAGGCCGAAGTCACCATCCAGGCCGATTTCGACCCGCGCTCCGACGGGGCCGGCGTCTGGAAAACCTTCTCCGAGACCGGCGCGCTTTCCGACGCGGCCGTCTCGCGGACGACGGAAGGACAGGACGCCCTGGCCGCCGCCTTGGCCGTCCGCCTGACGCTCCGTCCCGGGGAAAGGGTCGAATTTCCGATCGTCATCGCTTGGGACTTCCCCTACACCGAGTTCGAGCCGGGCGCTCGCCATCTCAGGAAGCATACGGCATTCTTTGGAGCGAGCGGCCGGAACGCCGCGGCCATCGCCCGCGAGGCCCTGGCGAATTGGCGGGATTGGGAGCGCGCCGTCGACGACTGGCAGCGGACGATCGTCGCCGACCGGAGCCTGCCCGACTGGTTCAAGCAGGCCCTCATCAACGAGCTCTACGTCCTCGTCGAGACGAGCGTCTGGGACGCGGCGACGAACCTTCACACCTATCTCGAGAGCGCCGATTATCTCATGTACGGGACCTTCGACGTCGATTCCTACTGCTGGCACATTCTCAAGCTCTGGCCCGAGCTCGAGATGGAGAACATGCGCTATTTCAGCCGGACGGTCGAGCTCGAGGACGCCTCCCACAAGGCCTACCTCTATGCGTCCGTCTTCCCCAACGAGGTCCCGGCCGACAAGCTCTCGTATTACTGGAGCGCGAACAAGACGGCCGGGATGGTCCCCCACGACATCGGATCCCCCCGGAAACGCCCCTGGGTCATCCTGAACGCCTTCGACTGGCAGAACGGAAACGTTTGGAAAGACCTCAATCCCAAATTCCCGCTCCGCGGGCTCAGGGCCTTCCTGGCCGGCGGATCCAAGGACGCGGACCTCTTGAAAAAGATCTTCCGGTCCTAGGTTCTCGCTCTTGACACGCTCGAGAGGCGGTTCGCCGATCGCCGGAGCCATCTTCCCCTCAACGAGGGGATTCCCGACCAGACTTACGACACCTGGCGGATGAAGGGCGAGACGGCCTATGTCGGGTTGCTCTGGCTGGCGTCGCTCAAGGCCGCCGCGGCGATGGGGGAGGCCTGGATCGGCCTGGGCATGGATTCGCTCGATGGGATTCCGGTCAAAGATATCATCGCCAAATACCGCTCCTGGTTTGAAGCCGGGCGGCCGGCCCTCCAGAAGCTCTGGAACGAAAAGGGCGGCTATTTCGCCATCGACGCCGAAACAGACGACATCATGACCGACCAGCTCTTCGGCGTCTGGTACGCGACGATGCTGGGGCTCGAGGACGACGAGGCGCGGCGGATCGTTCCGCGCGCCCAGGTTCGGAGGGCCCTGAGGACCTTATTTGAAAAGAACGTCCTCGGGTTCGGCGGCGGGTTGCTGGGCGCCGTCAACGGCCGGACGCCGGCCGGGACTCAACTTTTCAGCCAGCAGGGCGACGAGGTCTGGGTCGGGACGGCCTACGCCTTCGCCTCGAACCTCATCCTGAACGGGATGAGAGAGGAAGGCCTGCGGACCGCCTACGGCCTCTATTCCGTCGTTTACAGCCCCTACGGCCAGGGCTATTTCTTCAAGACGCCCGAGGCTTATCTGAATCCCGCCGAGCTCCGCTGGAACGACCGTTCCCGGACGTATGGAGATCGCTTGTTCCGGGCCATGAAATACATGCGGCCCGGGGCGGTCTGGGCCGTTTACGAGGCGAGTGAGAAGACGAAGTAAGGTCGGATATGAAGAAGACGAACCCGCAGGTCCCCGTCAAGTCCAAGCGGAAATTCCGCTGGGTCTGGGGTCTCGGCTTGATCGCGGCAGGTGTCGGCGCCGTCCTGGCCGTGAATCTTCTCACGGGACGGAGTCCCGCCCAGAGGGTTGCCCGGGAATGGAAGAAGCTCGGCGTGGATAAGCCCAACGTCGTCATCGTCACGCTCGATACGACCCGGGCCGACCACCTCGGTCCCTACGGCTACGGCAGGGTCCGCACTCCGGTCCTGGACGGCCTGGCCCGGCGGGGGACGCTCTTCGAGGAATGCGCCTCGGTCGCGCCGCTGACCCTGCCTTCCCACTCCACGATTTTCACCGGCGTTTATCCGACCTTTCACGGCGTCAGGGTCAACGGGAACACGGCCTTGAGCGAGGAGCAGACGACCCTGGCCGAGATCCTGGCGGGCCGGGGCTACGCCTGCGGCGCGTTCATCGGCGCCTTAGTCCTCGACGGCCGCTGGGGTCTGAAACAGGGGTTCGAGCACTACGACGACCAGTTTGACCTTAAAAAATACAAACACCTCGACCTGGGCATGGTCCAGAGACCGGGCAACCAAGTCGTGGACGCAACCCTGGCCTGGCTCGAAGGCCGCAAGGACCGGCCCTTCTTCGCCTGGGTTCATCTCTACGACCCTCATTCACCCTACGAGCCCCCCGAGCCCTATTTTTCGCAATACGCCAAGGGAGGGCCCGTCGGGCTTTACGACGGCGAGATCGCCTTCATGGACGAACAGATCGGGCGGCTCGTCGCCTGGCTGGAGCGGAACGGGCTGGAGCGGCGGACCGTTCTTGTCTTGGTCGGCGATCACGGCGAAGGCCTGGGCAGCCACGGCGAGAGCGGCCACGGATATTTTATCTACGATTACGCGGCCCACGTCCCCTTGATCGTCCTCACGCCGTTCGAAAAGGGGAGGGGCGCCCGCGTCGCGTCCCAGGTCAGCACCGCCGATGTCTTCGCCACTGTCCTCGGGCTCGCCAAGGTTCCCGTCCCCGAGCCGAATCAAGGCCGGTCGCTCGTCCCTTTCATCTTCGGGCGCGGGGACGGCGGGGAAGAATACGCCTACAGCGAATCCCTTGCTCCGAATATCCAGTTCGGCTGGGCTCCCCTCCACGGCTTGAAGACGGCCCGCTACAGATTCATCAGCGCTCCCCGCCTCGAGCTCTATGACCTCGGCCGGGACCCGGACGAGTCGGTCAATGTCGTCGATCGCTTTCCGGCGGTGGCCCGGGATCTCAAAGCCAGGCTGGACCGGATGATCGAGGAGACAGGCCGCGGCGCGCCCCAACCCCAGGCCGCGAACCTGGATAAAGAAACGGTGGCCCGGCTGGCCGCCCTCGGCTATATCGGGTCTCCGGTCCCCGAGAAGAAGGCCCGAGGCCGATTCCTGGCCGACCCCAAGGACAAACTCGGGATCTTCGAATCCGTCCAACGGGCCGGCGAGATGATCATGCGCGAAGAGTACGCCCCGGCCGCCGCGATTCTCGAATCGGCCCTCAAGGATGACCCCGGAATTTCCCAGGCTCTCCTCCTCCTCGCGACTTGCCGATCCGAGCTGGGACGCAAGGAAGAAGCCAAGGCCGCTCTCGACATCGTCCTCAAGAACGACCCGGAAAGCATCCAGGCCCTGCTCTCGCTCGCCAACATCCTGATGGACGAAGGCAAGAGCGATGACGTCATCGCCCTCTGCAAGAGGACCCTGGCCGTCGACGATAAAAGCGTCCAGGCCTACATGCTGTTGGGCGAAGTCTATATGGATGCCCAGAATCAGGCCGTGGCGCTTCCCTATCTCGAGAAGGCCTTCGAGATCCAGCCCAAGCTGACCCAGAACGGCCTCAACCTGGCCGCTTGTCTCGTCGGCCTCAAGCGTTATGAGAGGGCGGAACCCCTTCTCGTCGAAATGCTCCGGGATAATCCGAAATTTCCCTTCGCCCACTTCAACCTGGGACTGCTCTACGAGGAGCAGGGACGCTGGGAGGAGGCGCGGAAAGCCTACGCTGATGAAGTCGGCCTTTTTCCCAAGGAATTCCGGGCCAGGTTCAACCTGGGGAAAATCCTGTTCCGGACGGGGGACAAGCAGGGCTATCTCACCGAGATGCGGGAGGTTATGACGGTCGCCCCTAAATGGGCCGAGGGTTACCTGTTCCTGGCGCGGGGCCTCCTCGGCGAGGCGGGATCGCTCGAAGATGTCCAGGCCCTCGTGGAAAAAGGACTCTCCCTGGCCCGGACCGATGAGCTCAAGGCCCTCGGCTACTTCCTCCTCGCCGACATCTACAGTCGGACGCATCAGCCCGATAAAATGCGGGCAGCCCTGGAAAAAGCCAACTCGTACAAATCCAAATAGGAGAATGTCCATGAACAAACATGTCTTTCGTGTCTTAGGGGCCCTGGCCGTACTGGCCGGGCTCATGAGCGTCCTCCCGGCTTTCGGCCAGTACCGGGAATACTATTTTTACGGGAAGGTCGTCGATACCGAGAAGAAGCCGGTGGCCGACGTCGAAATCCGTCTCCGGGACGTCGAGACGAGCCGGGGCTATACCGTCAAGACGAACAAGGACGGGGAGTTCAAGTTCGCCGGCCTGCCCCACGGCGTCTACAAGGTGACCTTCCGGAAAGAGGGCTTCGCCCTCAAAGAGGACGAGTGGAAGTTTGAAGCGCTCCAGGACACCATGCAGAAGGTCGAGATTCCGGACGTGACCCTCGTCTCCCAAGAGCTGGTCCAGAAGACCGAGCAGATGAAAATCCTGGAGGCGGAAATCAAGGCCGCCGCAGACAAGATCCTGAACAAGGATTACGACGGCGCCGTCGCCCAGCTCAAAGCCTTCCTGGAGAAAAATCCCGGGGAGGCCAACGCCCTCTACTTCCTGGGGATAAGCTATACGCGGAAAAAAATGTTTCCGGAGGCCATCCAAGCGCTGACCCAGGTCACCGAGCTTGTGCCGAATTTCCCGCCGGCCTACTTCGAGCTCGGCGTTTGCTACCAACAGCAGGGCGATCGGGATAAAGCCATCGAATTCTACCGGAAGAACCTCGAACTCGATCCCGCGAAAGTGGACAGCGCCTACAACGCCGGTCTGATCCTGTTCGGACTGGGGCGGATCGACGAGGCCCGGGTCCAGTTCGAGAAGGCCTTGACGCTGAAGCCGGACGATCCGGAAATTCTGGAAATGGCCAGCCGTTGCTACATCAACGCGGGCGAATTCGCCAAGGCTATCGAGCATCTCGAAAAAGCCATTTCCGGAGTCAAGGATCCCGAAAAAATAAAATTCCTGGAGGAATTGCTCACGACCCTTCGTGAAAAAAAGTAACTTCGGCCGGGGCACAGTCGTGTGTTTTCGCTGCGGAAGGCACGTGCTTTTTTTTTCTTCCGGCTTGACAAAATAGTGGTTTTTTGTTAAGAAGAATTTGTAAGTTTAGTAAACTTACAAATTTTTGGAGCACAAAGAACTCCAATTAAAAAAGCGAATTCTCAACACACAAAGAGTCACAACAGACTCCTGATTCTGAAGACCATCTATAAAAACGACAGAATCAGCAGGGCCAATATCGCCCGGGCGACCGGCCTGACCCGCGCCACCGTTTCGGACGCGGTCAATGAACTGAAGAACGACGGGATTGTCGCCGAAGTGGGCGTGGGTAAGTCCAAAGGCGGGAAGCCTCCGATCTTTCTGAGCATCGCCGACGATGCGCGTTGTCTCATCGGGATCGACTTGGCCGAAAGAGAATTCCGCGGGGCGATCATCAATCTCAGGGGAGAGATCAAGCATCGCCTCCATGGCCAGATTCAGCGAGGGAACGGCGAGTCGGTCCTGGGATCGGTTTATGAGCTGATCGACAGGCTGATCCCGCTCGCCGCGAGCCCCATCCTGGGCATCGGCATCGGAACGCCGGGCCTGGTCGATTCCCAGCAGGGAATCGTGAGGAATGCCGTCAATCTCGGTTGGGATGAGCTCCGTTTGGGAGAGCTGCTCAACACACGGTACAACGGTCCCGTCCATATCGCCAAC
>JALHUR010000332.1 GCA_022867325.1 Candidatus Aminicenantota bacterium
GGCCGAGGAGGCCGTCGACAAAGCCCGCGCCGTCCTCGATCCGATATCGGCCCTGAGGACGGACTTCTCCTTCAGGACCGATTACTACGGGGAGAGCGACAAGCTCAAGAGCGCCTTGTCCCTGGCCCTCTGGCTGAACCCCAAGGCCCTCGTCCTGGCCGGCGTCGCCAACGATCCCTGGCGGGATCGTTTGAACTACTCGCTGCAGAGCGGCCTGCGCTGGATGAACTTCGTGCCCCGGGCCGGGATCATCGAGTCCGAGTTCGGCGCCGGCCTCGACTACCTGGCCTTCCGGGACAGGGTCGTCCTGAGCCTGGAGGGCTTCGACTTCAACCGCGACCGCAACCCCCGGCTCCGGCTGTTCGGGCGCTGGATGCCGTTCGACCACGTCTCGCTCCTGCTGGGCATGGATGACGTCATCGATCGCCGGGCGCGGGAGGTCTTTTTCGGGTTCGGAATCCACAGCCGATGAAACACAGGACGGTCTTCATCTGCCAGGGCTGCGGGACGCGCTCGCCCAAGTGGCTGGGCCGCTGCCCGGGCTGCGGGGAGTGGAACACCCTGATCGAGGAGGTCGATGAGGAGCGGAGCCCCGCCGCCGAATCCGCTTTCGCGCCGGCCGAGCCCCTTCGTTATTCCGACATCAAGGAAACCGAGAGTCAGCGGATCGAGCTCGACAACCAGGAGTTCAACAAGGTCCTGGGCGGGGGGGCCGTCCTGGGCTCCCTGGTCCTGATCGGCGGCGAACCCGGGATCGGGAAATCGACGCTTCTCCTCCAGGCCTCCCGTGACTTCGCCGCCCGGGACCGCAGGGTCCTCTACGTCTCGGGCGAGGAGTCCCTGGCGCAGATCAAGCTCCGCGGGGACCGCCTCGGCGTCGGAGACGGCGCGCTCTACCTCCTGGCCGAGACGAACCTAGAGCGGATCGTCGCCCAAGCCGAGAAGGTCCGGCCCCAGGTCCTCGTCCTGGATTCGATCCAGTCCGTCTACTCCTCCAAGCTCAGCTCGAGCCCGGGAACGATCAGCCAGGTCCGCGAGGTCGCCAACCAGATCTTTCGCTTCGCCAAGACGAACCAAGTCCCGGCCTTCCTGATCGGCCATATCACGAAGGAAGGATCCCTGGCCGGGCCGAAGTCGCTCGAGCATATCGTCGATGTCGTCCTCCTGTTCGAGGGCGAGCGGGACCACAGCTACCGGATTCTGCGGGCTCTCAAGAACCGGTTTGGCCCCGTCTCGGAGATGGCCATCTTCGAGATGGGCGGGGCGGGCCTCCAGGCCATCCCTAATCCGTCGGCGTTTTTCCTTAAGGAACGGCCGACCGACGAGCCGGGCAGCGTCGTTGTCAGCACCATCAAGGGATCGCGGCCCCTGCTGGCCGAGATCCAGGCCCTGGTCTCCTCGACCCTGTTCGTGGGAAGCCCGCGCCGGATGACGATCGGCCTCGATCACTTCCGGACGTCCATGCTCCTGGCCGTCGTCGAGAAGAAGCTCGGGTTCGGGTTCGGCGGCGAGGACATCTACCTCAACGTCGCCGGCGGCGTCACCATCGACGAGCCGGCCGCCGACCTGGCCGTCGTCCTGGCCGTCGTTTCCAGCCTCAAGAACAGGCCGATCCCCTCCCGGACGGCCGTCTTCGGCGAGGTCGGGTTGAGCGGAGAGGTCCGCTCGGTGGGCCAGCCGCTGGCCAGGCTCAAGGAGGCCGCTTCGCTCGGGTTCGAACGGGTCGTCGTTCCCCAGGGAAACCTCGTCCAGCTGGAAAAGGGCGAAACGCCGAGCCTGGAAGTGCTGGCCGTCCGCGACGTCCGGCAGGCGTTCAAGCTTATCTTTTAATAAAAGGATTCATGACAGTGGGCATCATCATCTTCCGCTTGTTAATGGTCGCGTTCCTGGCCGTCGCCGGATACTTTTTTCCTCCTTTCTATTTAAGGAGAGAGCTCGGCGCGGCCGTGGCCGCCCTGCTGGGCCTGGTCATCATGGTCCTCGAGACCCGGATCCGACGGGCCCAGTTCCGGACGATCTGGAGCTCGACGCTGGGTACCTTCGCCGGAGTCATCGTCGGCTGGGGTCTGGGCTCCATTTACCAGAGCATCACCAAGAGCGCCGACACGGCCGTTTTCATCCGGATTTTTTTCCTGATCATCATGCCCTACATCGGGTTTTTGATCGGAACCCAGAAATCGGAGTGGCTGGACCCGGTCCATTTTTTCCGGTTCGTCCATGAAAAAAGCGCGGGCCGGGCCCATAAAATCCTGGACACCAGCGTCATCATCGACGGCCGGATCCTCGACATCTGCGACACGGCCTTCGTCGAGGGAACCCTGGTCATTCCCCAGTTCGTCCTCAAGGAGCTCCAGCTGGTGGCCGATTCGGCCGACTCCCTCAAGCGCCAGCGGGGGCGGCGCGGCTTGGACGTCCTGGACCGGCTCCAGAAGTCCGCCCAGGTTCCGGTTCAGATCAGCGACCTCGATTTTCCCGACGTCCGCGACGTCGATTCCAAACTGATCGAGCTGGCCAAGCAGCTCGAGGCCAAGATCGTGACCAACGATTTCAACCTCAACAAGGTCGCCCGGCTCCAGGGGATCGTCGTCCTCAACATCAACGAGCTCGCCAACGCCCTCAAGCCGATCGTCCTGCCCGGCGAGGCCATGAAGGTCTTCATCCTCAAGGAAGGCAAGGAGAAGGACCAGGGGGTCGCCTACCTCGACGACGGGACCATGGTTGTCGTCGACAACTCGCGCCGCCTGATCGGCCAGACGATCATGATCACGGTCACGTCCGTGCTCCAGACGACGGTCGGGAAAATGATCTTCGGCCGTTACAACGAAGACGCCAAATGACGCGCGTAGCCGCCCTGATCGTCGCAGCCGGCCGGGGCCTGCGCTTCGGCGGAGCCAAGCAGTTCGCCCTTCTTCGAGGAAAACCGGTCCTTGCCTGGAGCATCGCGGCCTTCGCCCGCCATCCCCGGATCGACGAGATCATCCTCGTCCTCCCCCAGGGGATGGACGAGAATGATCTCGTCTTTCCCCTGGGGGAGGGCGGGCTGCCCTTCCGGTCGCTCGACCCCAAGGTCAAGGCGGCGGTCGCGGGAGGGGCGCGCCGCCAGGATTCGGTCCGTAACGGGTTCGGGCGGATCGAGCCGGACGGCGCCGGCCTCGTCCTCATCCACGACGGCGTCAGGCCCCTGGTCGATGTCGAGCTCATCGACCGGGTTCTGGCGGCCGCCGAGGCCCACGGGGCGGCCGTACCCGGGCTCGCAATCGAGGACACCGTCAAAGAAGTCCGGGAGGACAAGGTTATCCGGACCCTAAACCGGGACCAGCTGGTCCGAATCCAGACGCCCCAAGGTTTTCGGTACGAACTCCTGAAGGAAGCGCTCGCCCATGCCCGGAGAACGGGGTACCGGGGGACGGACGAGGCGTCCCTCGTCGAGCATCTGGGCCGCATGGTTGTCGTCGTCCCGGGCGATCCCCGGAATCTTAAAATCACGAGGGCGGAGGACTTGGCCCTCGCCGAGGCGTGGTGCCATGATTAAAATCGGAATCGGATACGACCTTCACCGGCTCGAGCCGGGCCGGACCCTGTTTCTGGGCGGCGTCGAGATCCCTCATCCGCGCGGGCTGGCCGGGCATTCGGACGGCGACTGTCTTATTCACGCCGTCATCGACGCCCTGCTCGGGGCCGAGGGGGAGACCGACATCGGCCGGCTCTTCCCCGATACGGACCCCGCGACAGAGGGCGTCCGGAGCACGATGCTCCTCGGCGAGGTCGTGAACCGGCTCAGGCGGAAAGGGTTCCGCGTCGTCCACGTCGATGTCGTCGTTGTCGCGGAGCATCCCAAACTCGGCCCCCATTTTTCCCGTATGAAGGAAGAGCTTGCCCCTCTGCTAGGCGTGGATGGGGCGGGCCTCGGGCTCAAGGCCAAGACGAACGAGGGCGTCGGGCTCGTCGGACGCGAGGAGGCCGTCGCCTGCTGGGCGGTTGCCCTCATCGAAAAAACGCGGAGACGGAATCCGGATCCCGCCAAAACTTAAGGGGACGGGAGCTCAAAGAGGGCTTCGGCGTCTTGGGCGGGGGGGGAATCCCGAGGTTAAGAGTGAAACGAACGCCCCGGCGAACGCGTTCTGAGAAGGGAAGATTTCCGGCAAGCCTCCGTCTAAAGAGTGAGACAGAGGCTGCGCCCCATGAGCCGAATATGGACGAACGGGAATTGGTCGAGAGAGCCCGAAGCGGAGATCGGGAGGCTTTTTCCTGTCTTGTGAAAAAGTATGAGGCTAAAGTGTTTCAACTCGCATACGGATTGACCCGCGACCGCCATCTGGCGGACGACCTGGCCCAGGAGTCCTTCATCAAGGCCTATACGGGCCTGTCCAGGTTCGAGTCGCGCTCCGCGTTCGGGACCTGGCTCTACCGGATCACCGTCAATCAGGTCAAGGACCATCTGCGCCGGGCCAAGGTCCGCAAAGAGGTCTCCCTGGATGATCTCAACCCGACGGTCCTGGCCGACAACGACGGTCCCGAACGGGAGGCCCGGCTTCGGGCCCGGGAAAGAACCCGTGAGCTCGTCCTGCGGATGATCGGCCGGCTTCCCGAAAAATACGCGACGATCATATCCCTGCGCGATCTTCAGGGCCGTTCCTACGAGGAGATCGCCGAGGTCTTGAACATATCACCCGGCACGGTGGATTCTCGCCTCCACCGGGCCCGGAAGCTTCTCCGGAAAAAGCTGGAGCCCATGCTCCGGCCGATAGGAGGGAGCCATGAACTGCAAGAGAGCTGAGAACTTCTTGGTCCGCTCCTTTGACGGACCGCTGCCGTCCGGGCAGGGGGATGCTCTCCGCGGCCACCTCGAGGATTGTCCCGCCTGCCGACAACGGAACGAGGAGTATGACCTCATCCGGGAAGCCTTCCGGGCGTTCCCGCCGGTCCAGCCGCGGCCCTTTTTCTGGGAGCGGTTGAACGCCAAACTCCCGACGGTCGAATCCTCCCCCCGGGCCTGGCCGGTTTTTCGGAAGCTCGGCTTCAAGCTCGTCCCCGCTTATCTGGCCGTCATCCTCGCCCTCGGCGCCGCCTTGGTTTTCCTCGGACCTCCGGCGGAAGCCGAGTTGAGCCAGGCCGAGATCCTTCTCCGCGGGGAGGATCCCCTGACAGAGACGACGGGCGTCTTGGACGAGACGCGCGCGGAGGACAAAAATATGATGATCCTGTTCGCCTCGCTGGAACGTCCGTCTTCCCTGGGGAGCCGAATGCCATGAACAATAAAGCCGGGTCGTGGATCATCCTCGCTTTCGTGGCCGTTCTGGCTGCCGGGATCGCCGCCGGCCTCTTCCTGGGCCGGTCTTGGCCGAGGGGAGGAGGGCCTTCCAGATCCTACCGCGGCGGCCCGCCGCCGTCCTTGGAGCGGTTGGCCAAGGACTTGGATCTGACTCCGGCCCAGAAAGAAGAGATCCGGAAGATTTTCGAGAGAAACGAAGAACGGTTGAAAGAGTTCCACTCCCAGATTCATACCCACCTGAACGAAATGAGGAGTCGGCTCAAAACCGAGATCGATAACGTCCTGACCCCGCAGCAGAGAGAGAAACTCAACGCCCTGCTCGAGCGGCATACGCGGAGAGAGCGGGAGGCCCGGCGGCACGGCTCGAGCCGTCCCTCTCCGCCACCGGACGAACCGAAAGGAGAACACCCATGACGAAGAAGAAATGGATTATCGCGGCGGCGGTCCTGGTCGGACTCGTCGTCATCGTGGTCGGTGCGACCGTCCTAAAAGGCGGCCGGTCGAACGGGCCCAAATACAGGATCGAAGCCGTCGGCAAAGGCGACATCGAAGCCCTGGTCACGACCTCGGGGACATTGAATCCGGTCATGACGGTCGAGGTCGGAAGCCAGGTCTCCGGGAAAATCGCTAAGATCAACGTCGACTTCAATTCCCAGGTCAAGAAAGGCGACATCCTGGCCGAGCTGGACCTGTCCATCCTCCAGTCCAAGATCGACCAGAGCAACTCCAACTATTTGAGCGCCTCGGCCTCTCTCGACCGGGCCAAGGTGACTCTCGACAACCTTAAGAAGAAGTACGAGCGGGCCCTGACCCTGTTCGAGAAGAACCTCATCTCGTTCGAGGAGAAAGAGTCGGCCGAAGCGTCCTACTTGAGCGCCAAGACGGATGTAACCTCCGCCCAAGCCCGGCTCGAGCAGGCGAAGAGCCAGCTCGAATCGAGCAAGCTCGACCTGAACTATGGCATCATCCGCTCGCCTATCGACGGCGTCGTGATCTCCAGAGACATGAACATCGGCCAGACGGTCGCGGCCAGTTTTCAGGCGCCCAAGCTCTTCTCGATCGCCAACGACCTGAGCCAAATGCAGGTCGAATGCAGCGTCGACGAGGCCGACATCGGAAAGGTCGCCGAGGGACAGAAGGTCCGCTTCTCGGTCGACGCCTTCCTCGACGACTCCTTTAACGGGACCGTCAAACAGGTGCGTTACTCGCCGACCGTCTCCCAGAATGTCGTCACCTACACGACGATCGTCGCCGTCGACAACCCGGGCATGAAGCTCCGTCCCGGCATGACGGCGACCGTCTCGATCATCAGCGGCGAGGCCAAGGGCGTCCTCCGCGTCCCTAACTCCGCCCTGCGCTTTACCCCGACCCTTCCCGCCGAGGAATTGGCCAAGATCATGAAAGAGAGTTTCCAGGCTATGATGGCCCGCCGCCAGGCCGAAGGCGGCCAGGGGCAACCGGGCCAGCCCGCCGGCTCGGGACAGGCCCAGGCCGGATCGGGCGTCCAGGGCGAGAACCGCAGGAGCGGCGGGACGATGTTCATGATGGGTCAAGGGCAGGGCCAGACCGGCGGCGCGTCGCAGGGCATGCGAAGCGGCCGGCAGCCTTCCCGGGTTTGGGTCCAGGACGCGGCCGGCAAGCTCCGGATGGTCTTCCTCCGTCCCGGCGTGACCGATAATTCCTACACCGAGATCCTTCGGAGCGAGCTCAAGGAGGGCGACCTCGTCATCATCGGCGAGGAGAACACCGTCTCGACATCCAGCCAGAGCGGTCCGCCTCGGGGCGGGGCGATGTTCATCGGCCGCTAAGCCGACGAATCGTTCAGGCGGACTGCCATGAGTCGCAAGATCATCGAACTCAACAATCTGGTCAAGACCTATCACGTCGGTGACACCGAGGTCCGGGCTCTCCGGGGCGTCAGCTACGCGGTCGAGGAGGGTGAATTCCTGGCCGTCATGGGTCCCTCGGGTTCGGGCAAGTCGACGCTCATGAACATTCTGGGTTGTCTGGACAAGCCGAACTCGGGCGAGTATTTCTTCGGAGGACAGGAGATCTCCAAATTCAGCAAGAACGAGCTGGCCCGAATCCGGAACGAGAAGATCGGATTCGTCTTCCAGACCTTCAACCTCCTGGCCCGGACGACCGCGCTCGAGAACGTCGAGCTCCCCCTCCTCTATTCCCATGCCAACGGCCGGAACCGGACCGAGAAAGCCCTGGCCGCGCTGGAGGCCGTCGGCCTCAAGGAGCGCGCCTATCACAAGACGAACCAGCTCTCCGGCGGCGAGCAGCAGCGTGTCGCCATCGCCCGCGCCCTCCTCAATAACCCGTCCCTGATCCTGGCCGACGAGCCGACCGGCAACCTCGACAGCAAGACCGGCGAGGAGGTCATGGACATCTTCAGCCGTCTAAACAGGGACCAGGGAATGACCATGGTTCTGGTCACCCACGAGGCCGATATCGCCAACTACGCCCGGAAGAGCATTTTCCTCAAAGACGGCCTGATCATCCGGGAGGAGACAAATCCCCGCTTCGGCCAGAAAGCGATCCGGGGACAAGGAGTCAAGCCATGACCAAGTTTTTAAGGATATGCCGCGTCGCCCTCAGGGCCCTGACCCGCAATAAAATGCGCTCGTTCCTGACGGCGCTGGGCATCATCATCGGGGTCGGCGCCGTCATCGCCATGGTCAGCATCGGCGAAGGCGCCAAGAAGGGCATCGAGGACCGCTTCAACTCGATGGGGACGAACCTGCTGTTCGTGTCCCCCGGCAGCCGGAATTTCCGGGGCCTCCACAGCGGCTTCGGAGGCCACCAGAGCCTGACGCCCGAGGACGCCCGGGCCATCGAGACCCAGTGCGACGCCGTCAAGTACACCTCGCCCTCGGTCAGCACCCGGGCCCAGGTCGTCTACGGCAACAAGAACTGGAACACGTCCATCCAGGGGACGGGCGCCCGCTATCCCGAGGTCCGCAACTGGGAGATCGCCGAGGGGACCTACTTCGACGAGGGCCAGGTCAAGGCCGGCACCAAGGTCTGCGTCCTGGGGAGCGAGGTCAAGAAGAGCCTGTTCGAGGGCGAGGACGCCGTCGGCCAGGTCATCCGGGTCAAGAAGATCCCCTTCAAGGTCCTGGGCGTCCTCAAGTCCAAGGGCGAGTCGGGCGGCTGGTTCAACCGCGACGACATGATCGCGGTCCCCTACACGGCCGTCATGAAAAGGCTGATGGGCGTCGACTACATCTCCTCGGTCGACATCCAGGCCGTCTCCTCGTCCCGGACCGCCGAAGCCCAAAAGCAGATCGAGGAGCTGCTCCGCGTCCGCCACAAGATCGCGCCCGGCGCGGACGACGATTTCCAGGTCCGGAACATGTCCGAGATCGCCGAGGGCGCGGCCCAGTCGACCCAGATCATGACCATCCTGCTCGGGAGCATCGCCTCGATCTCGCTCCTTGTCGGCGGGATCGGGATCATGAACATCATGCTCGTCTCGGTCACGGAGCGGATCCGCGAGATCGGGATCCGGATGGCGATCGGCGCCCGGGAGAAGGACATCCTCCTCCAGTTCCTGACCGAAGCCGTCGTCCTGAGCGTCATGGGCGGGCTGCTGGGGATCCTGTTCGGAATCGGGGCCTCCAAGCTCCTCAAGTACATATCCATCTTCAGCCAATGGAAGACGGTCGTCTCGCCCCAGGCTGTCATTCTCGCGTTTCTGTTCTCCGCCTCGGTCGGCATCTTCTTCGGGTTCTACCCGGCCCGCAAGGCGTCGCGCCTCGACCCGATCGAGGCCCTCCGCTACGAGTAAGGCCCGAGCGGAGATTGTCCGGACACGTCGCTACCACACACTTAGGGAGGTTCGATATGCGCAACAAGAGACTCGGAATATGGGTTTTGATAGCCGGCTTCACGGCGGGATCGGCCTTGGCCCAGGACCCGGCGGCCAAGAACATGACCC